>NZ_RXHQ01000012.1 GCF_004138105.1 Xylanivirga thermophila
TGAGTGGGCAACAGCAAAGTATGAATTACTAGTCCTCAAAGCGAAGGAGTTTGAGCCCTTAAGCGTTAATAATACTGCTAACGTAACAATGCTCACCGTTTATATCTCTATGGTTAAAAACCTCCAAAATAGTCTTACTAAAATCTTAAAGGCAATTCACCAATTAATTGACGATGACTTGTCAAAGGATGTGCCTGTAATATCCCCGACCCTTGAACTTCTTCAAAGTATCCCTGGTATAGGCTTTCTTACAGCTGCTACTATCATTGCTGAGATCGGTGATTTCTCAGCTTTCTCGAAACCAAAAAAACTAGTCGCATACTTTGGAATTGACCCTTCAGTAATGCAATCTGGAGAATTCACCGGTACCCGTAATAAGATGTCTAAAAGGGGCTCAAAGCTGCTTAGGAGGGTGCTCTATACTACGGCACTTGCCAATATCCGAACTAAACGTAACAGTGAACCGTGTAATCCTGTACTAATGGATTTCTATAAGAGAAAGTCACAGAGCAAGCCTAAAAAAGTAGCTTTAGGAGCAGTTATGCATAAACTTGTTTATATCATCTTTGCTGTTCTCAGGGATAGAAAACCTTTTGAACTACGTACTCCCGAAGAACATGCTAAGATGCTTACAAGAAAGCATACTGCAGCTTAGCAGTACTTGTATTTGATATTTAGTTTTCAAGGTTCAGTTAGTCTTTTAACCAGCTATTTTTAATCAATGTTCCTTAGGTGGTCTCATTGCCATGCCATTTTTTAATTTTCTGCTGCAAGAAGACCCTCAAGAAACTTTCAAAATTATTTTATAAAACTACTTGACTTTAATTAGCTGGTCTATACCTCAATGTCGCCGTTCATAAGTTTGGGAAGAAGTTTATCACGGGCTTGTTTCAATAAAATAATCTGTCGATCAGCATTGGTTATCTGCTGATCAATACTTTTCGCAACGCTATTGAACTTATTTGCTAAATTATCACTAGGTATTAGAAATTCTTGTGAATGCAAAGCAGATTTTGTTATTGAAGCATATATTGCTCCGTTTCCAATTAGATCATCTTTATAAAATCGGTTCTTAAGCATATAGAAAAGAAAGCTCTGCAAACCTTCTCTATGATTAATAGCTGCTAAGCCACGACCAATAACAATTTTATTTTTTGTAATATTCATTCGCCCTACTGGTGCACGTACACTGAACAAAATACTTCCCGCTTCTGCAATACGTGTGTAACTCGTAGAATATGTATCATCAATTACAAATCGATATCCATAATTTGTAACGCCTTGATGGAAGGGTAAACCTTGTTGTTTATCATTATAATATTCTGATTTTGGACTCTGTCCCATTGTAATATCAGCTATATCAATAAGTTTTTTTCGGCTCCAACCATCCGGCACACCATCAACTATCTTAGTGTTTTCATATCCAGGGAATCGAAGATTTACAAACCATTCTTTATACAATCGCATGGCCGCTTCTTCCAGCAACTTAATCTGCTTTTGATTATTTTCAATTAAATCATCATAGGCTGAGAGAATGTCGGCAATACGACGTTGAACTATCAGGGGGGGAAGTGCTATCTCAATACTTTTCAATATATCTAAAGTAATACCCTTTACTGTTGAACCTCGCCCTAACATATTGAGTTCATTTCTTTTCGATACTATGGTCCATAATAAAAACCTATTATCAATTCGCTCATTTGGAATCAAAGCTTTAAGATCTTGATTTATAGCCATGTCTACTTTATTTATGAATGCACGACCTAAACCCATTCTAGTAGAAGTGATTACAGTCCCCGCCTTTATTAGATTAGCAGAGCTGTTTTCAAGACCTTTTTTTGTTATAGTGTCTTTAGTATATGAAAGGTAGTGTTTATCGTCTTCCATATCTTTAACTGAGCACCAAAAAATATCACCATTCCAGTACTCCGATTTTGATTTTGATGGAGTTCCCCCTCCAATTATTAAGTGTAGTACGTCACCTAGATTTACAGTTTCCCACTTCATATCCCCAGCTCCTCAAAATTCGCTGAAATTGTATCCATTAACTGATTTGCTTCTGCCTGTAAGGTTAAGAGTTCCTTATGAATTTCAGTCATTCTTTCTTCAAAGTTTTCATCATCTTCTTCTACAGGAGCTACTCCCACATATGCACCCGGAGTAAGGCTCCAGTTCTTTTCTTCTATTTCATCTATAGTTGCAACTTTACAAAGTCCCAGAACATCGGTATATGTGCCGTCTCCGAATTTCTCAGTGAGCCATTTTGCTTCTTTTATCACTGTACGGTAGGCCTTGATTTGAGATACAACCTCCTCAAGGCTAGCAGAAACAGACTTTTTAAAGCGATCCCAAGTTGTTGCTGATTCGTCGATGGATTTAGCAAAATCTTTAGCTTCTTCCTTTTCCAATCCATCACCGTACTCAAAAAGAGCTTTTAATGAAGCATTAAGTTCTGTAGTATACTTCTTCAACATATCATTCAGCGGTAATAACTGATTAATATCCTCAGCATTTTTAATGATATCAGCTACCTGAGCTCGCAATGGCTTAAGTTTCTCACCATAGCCATTCATCAGTACCGACACACTTTCAAATTCAGTATCGAGTTCTTTGCAATCATTGATAATTTGAGTACTATAATCCTGTAATAGTTTTGTATATTTCTCCTTCTCTCCACGATATAGCCAGACAATGGCATTGAGGTTTTTCATCTGCCATTCACTCCACTCATTGAGTGTTCGATCCACTACGGTATAGTAATTACGAGAATCTATAAAAAGTACTTTATCCTTTAATTCTTCTTTCTTTCCCTTATCAAAAAACCAAAGTGAACAAGGTAACGAAACCTTATAAAAGAAATTATTTGCTACTGACATTAAACAATCTACATGTCCCGTCTGGATAAGCTGCTTTCTAATTTCTCTTTCCTTATTACCACTATCCGTAGCAGAAGCGGCCATAACAAAGCCAGCACGTCCGGTATCATTTAAATAAGCATAGAAATATGAAATCCAGAGATAATTAGCGTTAGAGACTTCCTTTTTCTGATTCACTCCTGGCAATCCAAAAGGTAGGCGTCCTGCATTCTGAGTAGATTCTGCTTTTACTTTATCTACATTAAATGGGGGATTAGCCATTACATAATCACATCTACCTTCCAGATTATGAGCATCATGATAGAAGCTGTTAGCCTCATCACCAGATTTGATTTTTGCATTTAGTCCGTGTACAGCCATATTCATGATACATAACTTCGCATTAAACTCTACTTTTTCTTGTCCATAAAAAGTCATTGCAGAATTAGCATTGATTCCTTCAACATTGACAAAATCGCTGGAAGAAACAAACATCCCACCACTGCCACAGGCCGGATCCAAGACTATTCCATGAGTTGGCTCAATTATATTCACAATCATTTTTACTAAAGATTTAGGTGTAAAGAAAACTCCATCATCCGATGCGATAGCTGAAGCAAACTTATTTAAGAAATACTCATAAATACGCCCAAGGATATCATCGTTGATTTCGTTCAATGCACTATTATTAAAAATACGCAACAATTCTTTCAACAAATCATTTCCAAAAGAAGTATATGTTTTAGGTAGTATTCCTTTCAATTGAGTACTCTCTGCCTCAATTAACTCCATAGCCTCATTGACTGCCTTCCCACAATCAGCATCGTCTGGCAAATTGAGCAGATAATCATATCGAGCCTTTTCAGGTAAAAAAATAGCGCTTTTTTGTTTAAAATCACTTGACTCAACAGGAAGTACACGACCATTACGTACAGGACGGTCTTTTAGAATTTCAGCTTCCACGTATTTAAACCGACTATATGCATAACGCAAAAAGATTAAACCAAGAACCGGCATGCAATATTCTTGAGAACTTAATTTAGAACCTTGACGTAAGAGATCTGCTGATTCCCATAATTCTGATTCTAATTTTCTTATATTTATCATTAAACAAGCCTCCATTTGATTGATATTTCACAATAATAAATACTAATTCCGTTTGGTATCCATTTCCATGATATCACAGACGTCACATTCCAACGCTATACAGATTTTTTGTATTATTTCTGTACTAACATTTTCGTTTTTACCAAGCTTTGTGATCGTAGCAGAACTAATGCCTGCAAGTTTCTGTAAGTCTTTCTTTTTCATATCTCTATCAATAAGAAGCTTCCAAAGCTTTTTATAACTAATTGCCATTCTAATCACCTCTATGTATGTATAATTACATGATATCATTAGCATCATTATTTTGCAAACATTTTCTTTAAGTTCGCATGATTTTTGATTTGAATTCAATAATTATTACTCTAAATCCTATTGTCAGGTGTATAGAATGTCACATCCATTCTATCTCCTCAACCCTATAGATATATCTAATCTGTCAACTCAACCCTACCCATATTCTAGCTCAAATTTTGCACAAAAATATACCCTCGATATGTTTCCACGTACACATATCGAGGGCTTAAGTCGAGTAGACAGATTTACTTTCATTTTATAAAACTCAGTATTCTCAAGGCTTTCTGGACATCACTTTCTAGACATTAAACATACTATCTCCACGTGAAGTTTTTAGGCTATTTCACATCTTTAATAAATACAGTAAAAATGCTGTGTTTATACTGGTTTAACATCTATCCTGACCTCTCAAGAAATAATTCTCGATTAGGCTATTTTATAATTTTTACTGCTTTGAACTGTATTTTTTGTTTTTCCGCTGGCTACCATCTTCACTTTTTATAACATTACTTCGCTGCTGTTTTTCAAGTTGTACTGCTTGGAATGTTTCCTTAGGTATTATCGCCGGATTGTTACCCTCAGCCAAATAATATGAGCTATGCTTTCCGTTGTCCAATAACCGAACGTCGCCCATATACTTTTCATTACTGAGCATTACGTCAATTGTTCTCTTAGGCCATGTATCCTTTCCGGTAGGGGACTTGATACCCAGTCGCTCCAGTTCTTTTACAACACCTAAAACACTCTTACCCTGAAGATAGAGGTTAAATATCATCCGGACATTTTTCGCCTCTTTCTCATCAATAGCCAGATTACCATCTTCATCATTGTAATACCCATAGCACTTTCTATTGTATAACTTTGAAGTACCTTGTGCAGCGCGTTGTTTGATACCCCATTTAATATTGTCACTTCTTGACTCGTTTTCAGCTTGAGCAAAAGACTCAACAATAGAAATCATAAGGCCGCTGTCTGTATCAGCTGTATCCAGCTGTTCCTGTTCAAATATGACACGAACACCGAGAACTTTTAGCTTATTAAGTGCATCAAGAATCTCAACCGTATCTCGGCCAAATCTGCTGATGCTCTTAGTTAGGATAATCTCTATATCACGTGACTTACAGTCCTGTAACATGCGAGAAAACTCTTTTCGAGAGGAACCTGTCTTACTTGAAGCAATATCTATATACACATCAACCAACAACCATTTTGGATTGGCTGCTGTCAATCTTGTAAGTGCTGACACTTGAGCGGTAAGGCTTTTCAACTGTTCAGTACTGTTTGTACTTACGCGGCAGTAGATGCCTACTCGCTTTTCTCGCTTAGGTGGTAATGGTGGTATAAAATGAATTCTTTTATTATCTTCAGCCATAATTAACCTCCATTTAGTCTGGATTGGAAGTTGTCTGCGCCAGATACCCTTTAATATTATCTGAAATTAAATTAAACATCTTTTTGTCAGCAGGACATAGTGGTAATTTTGACACTTCATCAAGGGTGAACCACTGAATGTCGTTATGCTCAATACAAACCGGCTCCCCACCAATAAGTTTACAAAAATAAAAGCGAATATTGACGGTGATGTCTGGATATGCATATACAACTTCTTGTGCAAGCCGCTCTGCTTTAACTGTTATTCCTAATTCCTCGTGACATTCACGTGCAAGGCACTCCTCTGGCGTTTCGTCAGCCTCGATCTTTCCTCCTGGAAATTCCCATAACAGCTCGCAGCGTTTTCCCTTAGGTCTCTGACAGATAAGCAGTTTACTGTCCCTTTGTATAATTGCTGCAGTTACCTGAATCAAGATTCTATGCCTCTCTTTACTTTTTTGAGTCTAAACTTATACTCTTTTCTTGTATTTCCATTCTCGTCTAATGCATCTTCATATGTATAATTTGTAAGCTCGAATATACCCTGGTAATAATACTCTTTGGGAGAAAATTTAACGAATAGGTGAATAACTTTTCCCTCTGTAGCAGCATCCACAATAGCCCTGTTGCGAGATGTCATCTTCTGATCTCCGACTTTTCCTTCGCCAGAATAAATATAATCGCCATCCGTAGTCCAGTGATCATGATAAACGAATCCAGACTTCTTTTTATCAACAGAGGAAATTAAGACAACGGTTGATGGTGTTATATTAATCCCTCTCCCGAAACCAGAAATTTTGATATTAAATTGTTCCTCAACCTCTTGGTATGTAAGAATGGGTTGTCTCGCTAAGTGCGCAACATTATAGTCTTTACCAAAGCCGTCTTCAATATTTGTTGCTTTTCTTATGGTTGATACAGCAGTCTGGCTTTTTCTTTCTTCTTCAGCTTTACGAGCAGCAAGCTCGGCTTGGCGCTTTTCTTCCTCAGCTTGCTTGACGGAAATAATATCAGCCATGATTGCTTCTTGTACGGTTGGATCTTCAGCTTTGAGGAATTTATCGAATGCGTCTGGGTATATGAACTTACTCGTCTTGCCTACGAATTGAACAGTGATATATTGACCGTCAAATTCAATGACGGAGCCTGTCCCAAGCGTATTATGAAATACTTTTATATTTATAAGGTTCATAATATTCTTCCTTTCTCCAATGAATAACAAACATTATAGCATATTACAGGAATGATGATTAGCCTATTATCATCTTTTTTATACCAACATCCAACCCGACCACACAACCTCAAAAAAATACGAAAAAACATCTAACCTGACCACTCGCGAAGGCTGACATCTAACCCGACCACTCGCGGGGCTATGACATCTAACCTGACCACTTGACTATCAAAAAGCGCCTTTATAGACTTGTTTCCGCGAAGCGATATTTTCATGTTTTTCACTCAATTTGATTTAGTCATCGTCTTTGTTTTTTCGACTGAAAAAGTCTTCATGAGACTCATAAATGTTGTCACGCGAAATGCTATTCTTGAATCCGCATTCTGTGCATTTCCATGTGTATTTATGGTCATTAAAACCTGATTGACCGTTAAGATAAGCACCACACCTATCACACCACCAATCTATTCCTGCAAATCTCTCGCCCATTGTGCTCTCCCTCCTTTCAAATATTTAGACATAGCTTTCATCCACAGTGTCAATCGTATGGATGATTTCGTAGTATGTTTTGCCTTGATATTCATATGCCGTATAGGGATAACCTTGTTGGGTTGTTTTTTGAACAGGCGTAAATAGCGAAACGACATCTGATTTACTATATTTGCTAGTTGGGAAGAAATAATAGTCATATGTACCATCTCCTAAATTATCTTCCCAACCGATGTTCTTTGCACTTATAACATGACATTCAATATTCATCGTAAAACTCCTTTATTGGGATTCATTCGCCAAACTTTGCCTTCATCCAGCGCAAATTAAATTCATCTAAGGCATCTTCATAATCATCATAATGTTGTGTAGAGCCATCGCCAATTACACAAAAAGCTTCTCTATCGCCTCTACAACCAATTTTCAAAAGGCAAACATTGCCTTCTTTTCTAACGATTTCTGTTTCTCCAAATTTCATATAGTACCCCCTTCCTAATAATTGACTTCAAAGTTTTTCTTCGTAATATCCACCCATTTGCTCAAAAATTAACTTTTGTTCAGTAGACATAAGTTAGTTTCACTGTTTGTTCTACTAAATACTTTTTTCTTCTGGTGTAATGCTCATGACATAACTCCTTTCTGGCTTAAATGCCTTTACAAACTCTTGTTTACTGCTGCTTATTTTATTCAAACATCCAACCCGACCACACAACCTCAAGGATTTACGAAAAAACATCTAAATCGACCACTCGTGAACGCCGACATCTAATCCGACCACTCGCCAAGCCATGACATCTAACCTGACCACTTGACTATCAAATACTGCTATTATGGACTTGTTTCCACGAAGCGATATTTTCATAATTTTACTCTATGGGTTTCATACCCATGCGTACTAAAAGCCTTAATATATAAGGGTTTTCAGCAAACTCAATCTTTCACCTTCGACATCAAGACTACGCACTCAACGTGAAGTTTTTAGGCTATTTCACACTTTCCAAAAATGCAGCAAGAATGCTGTGTTTATGCTGGTTTGATATCCATCCTGTCCTCTCGCTAAATAATTCTCGATTAGGCTATTTGATTTTACGTCTTTAAAAATTTGTGCTTTATATTCCTAAGATTGTAAATACTCCTTCATTTTCGAATACATTTTTTACCCAAGCAGCAGCTTCAGTAAGGGCTGGTTTTGCTTCAGTATCCAATTGCGATGCATAATCAAGTATAGCTTCCCATTGCGATTGATTAACTTGTGTTTCTCCATATGGATCATAGTCAGGAAGAACTGCGGTAAATGCTTTATATAGTTGTAACTCTTCAAGAGTATCATCATGCAATAGTATTGAATCTGATTTCCAGAAGGTTTTACCGTCCCATTTCCCTTTGTAAAATTCATGATAACATGTTCCCACACGGTCACTTACATAACAAAAATATTTCATAAATGCACCTCGCTAGATATAAAAAACTCCCTTTTCTAAATCTACTTCTTCGAACTGTATTTTTTGCTTTTTCGCTTACTTCCTTTTTCGTCCTCGATAACATTGCTTCGATGCTGTTTTTCAATCTGCACCGCTTGGAAAGTTTCCTTTGAAACTATTGCAGGATTGTTATTCTCTGCCTGATAATATGAATCGTGTTTTCCGTTATCCAACAACCGAACGGTGCCCGTATATTTTTCATTACTGAGCATTACGTCAATTGTTCTCTTAGGCCAAGTTGACTTCCCGGTAGGGGATTTGATCCCCAGCCGTTCCAGATCTTTCACAATACCTAAAACGCTTTTACCCTGAAGATAGAGGTTATATATTAAACGAACATTTTTTGCTTCTTCCTCATTAATGACCAGATTACCATCTTCGTCATTATAATACCCATAGCATTTTCTATTATAAAGCTTTGAGGTACCTTGCGCAGCACGTTGTTTGATTCCCCACTTAATATTTTCACTGCGTGATTCGTTCTCTGCCTGCGCTATTGATTCGATTATGGAAATCATGAGATCATTATCCGTATCAGCTGTATCAAGCACTTCCTGTTCAAATATAACGCGAACGCCAAGATTTTTTAGCTGGTTCAAGGCATCAAGAATCTCTACAGTGTCTCGACCAAATCTGCTGATGCTCTTGGTTAGGATAATTTCTATATCATGAGACTTACAGTCCTGCAGCATACGAAAAAACTCTTTGCGGGAAGAACCTGTCTTGCTTGAAGTAATATCTATATACACATCTACTAATAACCATTTGGGATTAGCTGCTGTCAATCTTGTTAGCGCCGATACTTGGGCTGTAAGACTTTTTAACTGATCAGCACTGCTTGTGCTCACACGACAGTAAATGCCTACTCGCTTTTCCCGTTTAGGAGGCAATGGTGGTATGAAATGAATTGTTTTATTATCAGGCACGACAATACCTCCTTCGAAAAATTATCCGTAAATAATTCCTTTATTAATCATCTCAGTAATCGTTTCGCTTTGCTTATCAATACTACCCATAATCATTTCTAAATAATTGAGAAGATGTTCGATATCATCCCTATCAAATTCCATAGATAAATAATTATTTGTTAATCCATCGTTCCAAAATAAAACAACCCATTCCATTGAAATATCTTCTATTTCATGGCCCTCTCGGACATATATGTATCTTGGATCGTTTCTTAAGTCTTTCTTGGGGTGCAATATAAATTTAAAGTCTGGTTCAATGCACTCTATCTCTGTTATTTCGTTAAATCCATCATTAAGCAGCTTTTGTAAACTTTCTGCCAATGTTTGAATCTCACATGTTAAAAGCAACTCATCATTTTCAATCATATAGTTTAGCCAGTTTTTTGATGCTAAGGAAAGACTAGTTCTGCACCATTGTGAATCCCAGTTTTCGGTAGGCGAAGGCTGATAACCACTAATCTGTATTTGAAAAACAATTCCGTCTAGATCAAGTTTTAACCACATTGAAATCCCTTCCTTTCATTTATATATCCCTTTTGCTAAGTCTATCAAGTTAGGATAATTAACATATTCGCAAAATTCAGATATGTTGATTAGCCTATTTCTCCAACTTATAACCCCAATATCCAACCTGACCACACAACCTAAAAAAGTCCGAAAAAACATCCAACCTGACCACTCGCGAAGGCTGACATCTAACTCGACCACACGCCGAGCTATGACATCTAAATCGCTCTGTCACAAGCAAATTTGCTTGCTTCGACCTGTTTCCACGAAGCAAAAATCACGCAATTTCTGAGCAGTGATTTTCGACCACAAAACCCCGAAAAGCCCTTATATCAAGCCCTTTTCACACCCTACTCTTTTACCCTTGACATCAAGACAACACACTCAACGTGAAATACTTAGGCTATTTATGGAATAAGTCAATAAATCGTAAGATATCTTTATTTATCAATGTTTACTCGTCGTTTTTCTTTTCTATGTCATCTATGCTTACCTTTAAGAAAGTAGGCTATTTTCTTTTCTATGTCATCTATGCTTACCTTTAAGAAAGTAGGCTATTTTGTTTTTATGCTTCAAAAGACCCTGTAAGCTAGGTTTTATCATTGAGAATATAATTGGACAATAACCACTTCTGGCCTGTTATTAATTCTTACAGGAATTATGCTGTTTCCAATACCACGACTGACAATCATCGTAGTATTGGCTTCATGATATTCTCCTGCATCATATTTTGGGAAAAACCCCTGATTTGGAGCAATAACGCCCCCTATAAAAGGAATTCTGAACTGCCCGCCATGTGCATGACCACTGAGAACTAAATCAATGTCATTTTTTACATATACTCCAAAGAATTCTGGTCTGTGCGACAATAAAATCTTGAACCCATCTTTTAAATTCATATTGTAAAGTTTAGCCTCTAGCATGCTCTCTTGAAGGTAAGGAGCCTGATCTGAAAAATCAGGATCGTCCAAACCAATCAGTTGAATGCTGTCTTTATCATTCGATATTGTAATCACCTCATCACGTAATACAGTGACACCTGCGTCGAGCAATTGTTCTTCCAGTTCATAGTAGATATCTCCAATCCATGCCTCATGGTTGCCTGTCACATAATAGCACGGAGAAATTTTTACCGCCTGTTGAATAAACTTTATTGCAATGTCTATGTCCATGTGATTTGAATCTACCAGATCACCAGTAATAACAATGATATCAGGATTCTCCTCTTTCAAGATTTTAATTGTTTTCGAATTATCCTCTCCAAATTCTGAATTATGCAAATCTGCAATCTGTGCAATCTTATATCCTTCAAATGCAACTGGCAAACGCTCCAAAGTTATCTTATAACGAGTGGTGCCTACTGTAAGATTACCCCAGACGGTTATACCTCCAAAAACAGCCAATAAGATTAGAATTGTAATTATGATGATTCTTTTTGATTTATTATTATTTTTCATTTTTTTCAATCCAAATAACCTCCATAAATCCAAATTTGCTATTTTCTCTTAGAACTGTACTTTTTATTTTTTCTCTGGTTGCCATCTTCACCCTTTATAACATTACTTCTATTTGCCTTCTCAATCTGTACTGCCTTAAACTGTTCATCACTTATAATAGAAGGATTATTATCTTCAGAAATATAATGAGCTTCGTACTTCCCTGAATTTAATAGTCGAACTATTCCTATATATTTTTCATTACTTAACATTACATCAATTGTCCTTTTACTCCACTTATCTTTTCCAGTTGGGGATTTAATACCAAGCTTTTCTAACTCTTCAATTATTCCTATAATACTTTTGCCTTGAAGGTAAAAATCAAATATTAGCTGTACATTTTTAGCCTCTTCATCATCTATAATAAGACTGCCATCAACATCATTTTTATAGCCATAACATTTACGGTTATACAGCTTTGAAGTGCCTTGTGCCGCTCTTTGTTTAATACCCCATTTTATATTATCACTTCTAGATTCATTTTCCGCCTGTGCAATAGCTTCGATGATAGATATCATAAGGTCACTATCTGTATTTGCAGTATCTAGATCTTCTTGCTCAAATATTACACGAACTCCTAACGTTTTTAGTTGATTTAATGCTTCAAGTGTATCCACTGTATCTCTACCAAATCGGCTAATACTCTTAGTGAGTATTATATCTAGATTATGGGAGTTGCAATCTTCAAGCATACGAGAGAACTCTTTGCGAGAAGAACCGGTTTTCCCAGAGGCAATATCCATATAAACATCAACAAGTAACCATTGAGGCGTGGCCGCAGTTACCCTTGTAAGGGCAGATACTTGAGCAGTAAGGCTTTTCAATTGTTCAAAACTATTACTACTGACCCGGCAGTAAATACCTACTCTTTTCTCTCGTTTTGGAGGTTTAGGTGGTATAAAATGAACTTTTGGGTTTTTAGACATGTTCTACCTCCAAATTAATATTTTTTATAAACAATCAACATAAAAAGTATTATTAATTTCTTTCATTTTCTTTTTTATTAATAACTTAAGAATAATAGCAATAAATATTATTACAGCAGTACCCCACCCATATACTTGAATACTCATGTGCCAAGGTGTCGATTGAATCTCATATAAACCTGGATTATTTCTAAAATCAAAATATGTATATATACTATGAGCAATAAACACACCGATAAATGAACCAATTAAACAATTCAAGAAATTATTTATTTTTTTAAACATGCTGATCCCCACTTCCAATTCATATAAAATAAAGCCTTAAAATTTTATAAACGTACACACTGACTATTCAACATATAGCAAAACATTATTTATGATATGTAGGCTATTTAAAATATCTTATCACATCTATCCTATCTCCACAACCCTACCAATCCATCTAATCTGTCAACTCAACCCTATGGCAATTTTAGTCTTTGATATGTTTCCTCAACCACTAAAAATAAGGGTTTCCCAGCATTATCAGCTCTAGAAAATAATCTAGAAAAACTAACTACACTTGGAAACCCTTGATTTATCAATGTTTTAAATACACCTTATTTTTATACCCTTGACATCAATACCACCGTCTCAACATGTGTCGTGAATGGAAACATATCGACTGGTTGCACTTCTCCCGCCTTGTAACCCCTATCCCATAGATAGCGCAAATCTCTGGCCAAAGTAGCAGGATTGCAGGATACATACACAATCCTCTCTGGATTAGCCTTGATAAGCGCATCTAAAAGTCTTGCATCACAGCCTTTTCTTGGAGGATCCACCACTGCAACATCTATCTTTAATCCATCCTCTACTAACTTTGGTATTACAACTTCCGATTCTCCCTGTATAAATTCTACATTATTTATATCGTTTATCCTAGCATTTTCTTTGGCATCTTCTCCCGCCTCTTTTACCACCTCTACGCTGTACACCTTTTTCGCATTTTTAGCCAAAAATAGAGATATGGTACCTATACCACTATAGGCATCTACCACGATTTCATTTCCCGTAAGATTAGCAAACTCCAGAGCCTTTTTATATAAAATCTCAGTCTGCACAGGATTTACCTGAAAAAATGATAAGGGTGAGATTTTAAATTTAAACTCTCCTATTGTGTCTACAATATAATCCTTACCCCACAGGGTTATATTTTTATTTCCCAATATTACATTCGTCTTTTCCCGATTTATATTCTGCACTATGCTGCATATCCCAGGTATACTATTCCGTAGCATATCTATAAGTTTGTCCTTATGGGGCAAACTTGAACCATTGGTTACTATGATCACCATAACCTGACCACTTTTAAAGCCTACCTTTGTAACTATATGCCGTATTATGCCTCTATGCTTTATTTCATCATATATGGATATGTCATATTCCTTTATAAATTGCCTTATAATATGTATGATATCATCATTTATTCCATGCTGTATAAAACAGGTATCCATATCTATTATGTCATGACTCCGTGGGGCATAAAAACCTATAGCTAAGCTATCCCTAACAAGCCCCACCGGAAACTGTGCTTTATTTCTATATCCTAGTAGATCATCCATACCAATGGTTGGATGGATCTTTAAATCATAAATCTTTGCTATGCGCTCCATTGCATCCTTTACCAATCTGGTCTTGTAATCCAATTGAGCTTTATAATTAAGATGCTGTAATTGACATCCCCCACACCTTGTACTATATGGGCAAAAGGGTTCTACCCTATATGGTGATGGCTCTATTATCTCCATAAGCTTGCCATATCCATAATTTTTATTTATCTTTATAACCTTTATCCGTACCTTTTCTTCTGGAATAGCCCCAGAAATAAAGAGGGTATATCCCTCTATCCTGCCTATCCCTTCACCATTTATGCCCATATTTTCTATCGTTAGTATGTATTCTTCATTTTTCTTAACTGGCAAATCGCGACTCATCCGCCCACCTCCATAGTCTAAAATGCAAAAAGGAATACTATCTAATAGCATTCCTCATTCATATATCTAATCATTCTTAGATTTATTTGCATATTTAACAAATTTACCATATATATCAGGAAAAGCCCTTCTTACATTTATAGGCTTTAAACTAGTGTCAGTAAAAGCATGCACAGTATATCCATGTACCAATAAACTCTCATCGTTCTGCTTTATTATATCATACTTCATACTTACACGGGCACCCTTTAATTCGCCTATACTAGTTCTTACAATCACAATATCATCATATCTTGCAGGCTGTTTGTAAAAACAGCGAGTCTCTATAACCGGCATCATAAGCCCAAGATGCTCCATTTCAGCATAGTTCATTCCATAGTACTTCATAAATTCTGTCCTGCCCACTTCAAACCACACATAATAGTTTGAATGATGGACTATACCCATTCTATCAGTTTCCTTATACCTGGCAGTTATAATAGTATCACAAGTATACATAAAGCATGCCCCCTGTTTAAAATATATTAATGTCCCACCATATGCACCTTTATAAGATTGGTGGTACCACTTAAACCCGCTGGCACTCCCGCCGTTATGATCACTGTATCCCCATCCTGTATAATATCTGTCTTACGTGCAATCTCAACAGCACTATCTATCATATCATCGGTATTGTCAGTATCAGGAGCCATATATGGCATAACCCCCCATATTAGAGCTAATTTCCTATAAACACACTCAGAAGTAGTAGTAGCAATTATCGGGTATTTAGGCCTGTATCTTGACACCATCCTAGCTGTATATCCCGATTGTGTAGGGGTAATTATAGCAGATGCATTTAGATCATCTGCAATGGTGTTGGTCGCATGACTTATTGCGCTAGTTATGGTGTTTTTAGCATCAATATCACATATATTACACCTTTCAAATACCTTCTTATAATCCAGATTGGCCTCCATCCGTTCAGCTATACGGCACATGGTGGCAAGGGCCTCAACTGGATATTTACCTGCTGCCGTTTCTCCAGATAACATTATGGCATCTGCCCCATCATATATGGCATTTGCTACATCACTGGCTTCAGCCCTTGTAGGTCTGGGATTTCTAATCATTGAATCAAGCATCTGTGTAGCTATAATTACAGGCTTACAAGCCCTCACACACTTATATATGATCTGCTTTTGTACCACCGGGACATCCTCTGTAGGTATCTCTACTCCAAGATCCCCCCTAGCTATCATTATACCGTCTGCTACCTTTATTATATCCTCTATATTATCAACACCCTGCTGATTCTCTATCTTAGCTATTATTTGTATACCTTCTCCACCATTCTCCCCTAGTATGCGACGGATCTCTCTAACATCATCGGCACTCCGAACAAATGACGCAGCTATATAATCTATATCGTTTTCAATGCCAAACTTTATATCACGTATATCCTTATCAGTAACAGGAGGTAAGCTTACCGATGTCCCAGGTAAGTTTACCCCCTTGTGATCCCCTATTACACCACCATTTATCACTTTACAATATACTTCAGTACCATCTATCTTATCTACATTAAGTTCTATAAGTCCATCATCTAGAAGTATCCTGGATCCAATAGACACATCCTGGGTGATATTGCCATAAGATATGCTGACCCTATTTTCATCACCTAATATTTCCTTAGTAGTTAGAATAAACGACTGCCCTTCCTTTAGCACTACCACTTTATCCTTAAATTTTCCTAGCCGAATCTCCGGACCCTTGGTATCAAGCAATATGGCAACTGGTATCTGCATCTCCCGCCTAAACTTCTTTACCAGTTCTATCCGATTTTTATGTTCTTCATAATCACCATGGGAAAAATTAAGCCTTACTACATTGGCACCATTTTCGAGTAATTCCTTTACCTTTTCAGGACTTTCACTCGCCGGTCCTATGGTACATATAATCTTTGTTCTTCTCATATAAACCACCTTTAAATAGATAATACTTTGGATAAGGCGTAAAGTTCTTTATCAAATTCCTTAGTCATAGACAGGGCTTTTTCTATATCCTCATCTATAATACTGTTATTTCTTATGCATACTACCCTATTTCCTATTCCATCCCTCAATAGACCAACTGCATGTGCACCCATACGACTGGCCAATATCCTGTCAAATGAAGTAGGATTTCCACCCCGTTGTATATGACCCAATATTGTCTCACGTATTTCTATACCAGTTTTAGCTTCTATGATCTTTGCAAATTCAGAGGCATTCCCTACACCCTCAGCTAATACTATTATCTGAGATAGCTTTCCCCTTTTTTTACCTTCTAAAAGTCTATTACATATATCATCTACATCAAAGGGTATCTCAGGCACTATTATATTTTCTGCGCCTCCGCCTACTCCGGCATAAAGGGCAATATCGCCTGCATTTCGACCCATTACCTGTATAATATTTGCCCTACCATGGGAAGTTATGGTATCCCTTATCTTATTTATAGCATCCAGAACTGTATTAACTGCCGTATCAAATCCTATGGAAAAATCTGAACAGGCAATATCATTATCTATGGTGCCAGGTATAGCAACAGAAGGCACACCCATTCTACTCAATACCTGTGCACCCCTAAATGAACCATCTCCGCCTATTACTACCATACCCTCTATGCCAAAATGATTTATCATATCAAGGGCCATCTTCTGCCCTTCAGGGGTTTTAAATTCCTGGCATCTGGCAGTCCTAAGGATAGTACCTCCACGGTGTACTATATCTCCTACAGAAGCTACATCCATCTCATCTATCTCACCATGGATAAGACCATTATAACCCCTTTTTACACCTAATACCTTCATATTATTGAATATGGCTGTTCGAACAACTGCCCTTATGGCAGCATTCATTCCTGGTGCATCTCCTCCGCTGGTTAAAACTCCAATTGTTTTCATATAAACTCCTCCTACCTCTATCAAGGTTAACTTAAAAATATAATTTTATCCAAAATTTGGATTATTTTATTCAACCTATATTTTATAATGTACAAACCAATTATAATATCGTCAGTATCCTTTATCCACTAGAATACAACGGGCTTCATAAGCTTCTGACTGAGGAACAAGTATCTCATAGCAATTATCCTGCTCAGATACATTCTTGTATATAGGCCTTGACTTAACTAAAAAGCCTTCATCCGTCAGCATACTCTGTATGTCTTTGGCAGTATCCTCTGACTGGGCCATATATATAACTATCCACATATCCAGCCCTCCTAATAATTAATCAATCATCCTGGCTACCTGATAACAAATCCCCATACTTAGTAAGTATCTTTGCCTTACCACGAATCTTTATAGCAGATGTATTTTCCGTAAATTGAGCAAGCATAACCTCTCCCTTATCTAATTTTTCCGTATGATGAAACTTAGTATCTCTACCCCTTGTCATACCAATTATGCTAACTCCATCCTCTAATGCCAAAACGCATACATAATCATCTAAAACCCTATCTTCATCCATACTGCCTATCCTCCTCCAGTTCAAAAGCCTTTTCGAAATCTTCTTTGTTATTATATCATATATAAATACATATATGCTATAACTAGCCCACCAATTTTACCGATTCTCGCCCCAAAATTCTACATAATTCTTCAATTAGCTGATTTTCACACTCCACCCATAGATCCCGTTCCGCCACAAACCGCTGTCCGCTGCCTTCCATAAATAGATATACTGGGATACTTCCCTGATGACGTTTTAGTACAGGACAGATATCCCTTTGGATATCTACCGTTTGACCTTTAGGGATCTTCAAATATAACTTTTTGTTTATAGCTTGGCTTGTAAGCGGAGTTATCCTATCGCATATTATCTTTGCGTCCTCTTCCTCCCTTATGCTTACTTTACCCTTTATAATAACAGTATTATCGTTATCGAGGAACTTTGAATATCTTTGGTATACTGTAGGAAAGACAATAACCTCTACACTGCCATATAGATCTTCCAATGTTACAAAGGCCATTATGTTATTATTCTTTGTCGCCTTTATCTTTTTTGAAACCACTATACCACCTATTGTTATAGGCTGCCCATCTTTTAAGCCACCCTGTACCATTAGATCTTCCTGTCCCTCATCTACTGTTTGCAGATCCAATGTATTATTTAAACGATCAAGTACATCTTTAAACTGTGATAGTGGATGTCCACTTATATAAACACCTACCATCTCCTTCTCCATGGCTAGCATTATTCTCTGCGGAAATTCCTTTATATCTGGCAGCAAATCCTTTTCAAATCCCATATCATCATCTTCCGTATCAATGGCATCAAACAATGATACCTGGCCTTCTATATTACGCTTGCGATCCTGATATACGCCATCTAATACCTTATCATATACTGCCATAAGCTGAGAACGATATACACCAAATGAATCAAAAGCCCCACATTTTATAAGGCTCTCCAGCATACGCTTATTAATGCCTGCACCCTCTACACTATAGCAAAAATCTACAAAATCCTTAAATTTTCCATTCTTATCCCTTGACCTTATAATATCCTGTATGACGGGAAGACCTACATTTTTCACAGCAGCCAGACCAAAACGTATCTTATCTTCCTGAACTGTAAAATTTGCGTAACTCTCATTTACATCAGGGGGTAAAACATCAATACCGTGCCTTTTAGAATACTGTATATAGGATGCAACCTTACTGCTATTGCCCATTACACTGGTCATAAGGGCAGCCATAAATTCCACCGGATAATAATATTTAAGCCACGCTGTCCTATATGCAACAAGGGCATATGCCGCTGCATGGGATTTGTTAAATGCATACTTTGCAAACTCAGACATCTCATCAAATATCCTATTTGCTCCTTCTTCAGATATACCCCGTCTTATTGCACCGGGTACTAATACATTTCCAGCCCCATCTACAATACCATATATAAAATTTTGCCTCTCCTTTGCCATAACATCCGTCTTCTTTTTTGCCATGGCACGCCTTACAAGGTCTGCACGCCCAAGGGAATATCCTGCTAGATCCCTTACTATCTGCATGACCTGCTCCTGATATACCATACAGCCATAAGTAACCTCAAGTATGGGTGCTAAAGCCTCATCAGTATATCTTATGTTATCCGGATGTGTCCTGTTATCAATATACCTTGGTATCTGATCCATTGGCCCCGGTCTATACAAGGATATACCGGCTATTATATCCTCAAACGTATTAGGCCGAAGCTCTTTCATAAACTGCTTCATACCGGCATTTTCCAATTGGAATACCCCATCCGTATCCCCTTGAGACAGCATATTATATACCTTTTCATCATCTAATGGTATATTATCTATATCTATATACTCTCCCCTGTTTTGGGCTATAAGATCTACGGCATCCCTTATTACCGTCAGAGTTCTTAGGCCTAAGAAATCCATCTTTAGCATCCCCAGCTCCTCTATTGTATCCTTTGGAAACTGGGTAGTTATACAATCATCATTCTTTTGCAATGGAACATAGTCCGTTATTGGATCCTTTGATATAACCACACCAGCTGCATGGGTAGATGCATGCCTCGGCAATCCTTCAAGGCTTCTGGAAGTATCTATCAGCATCTTTATATTGGCATCCGATTCATAAATTATCCTAAGATCCTTATTTATTTCAAGCGCCCTGTCAATGGTCATTCCCAGCTCAAATGGAATCATCTTTGCTATTTTGTCCACATCAGCATATGGCATGTCCATAGCTCGCCCAACATCCCTTATAACCGCTCTAGCTGCCATGGTCCCAAATGTAATTATCTGGGTTACCTTGTCCTCCCCATATTTTTTAACAACATAATCTATAACCTCCTGCCGCCTTTCGAAGCAGAAATCTATATCTATATCCGGCATACTTATACGCTCTGGATTTAAAAATCTTTCAAACAGTAAATTATATTTAAGAGGATCTATTTGAGTAATACCAAGTGCATAGGAAACTAGACTGCCTGCTGCGCTTCCACGACCTGGTCCTACCATAATGCCATTATCCTTAGCAAATTTTATAAAATCCCATACTATAAGGAAATAATCTACATAGCCCATATCCTCTATAACGCCTAATTCATATTCAATACGATCCTTTATATCTTCAGTAACATCCTTATACCTTTTTTTAAGGCCTCCATAGCATAATTTCCTAAGGTATTCATTTGCTCGATAGCCTTCAGGCACATCATAGGAAGGTAGATGCATGGTATCAAAATCGAACTCCACATTACATCTCTCTGCAATACGATTTGTATTATCAATGGCCTCAGGATAGTCTGAAAAAAGCTCGCTCATTTCAAGCTTAGATTTTAGATAAAATTCCTGTGTTTCGAATTTTAGCCTATTTTCATCATTTATAGTCTTACCCGTTTGAATACACAAAAGTACATCATGGGCGTTCGCATCTTCCTGGTCTATATAATGTATATCATTGGTGGCCACAAGTGGTATCTCCAATTTTTTAGCTAAACTAACTAATTTTCCGTTCACCATCTTTTGTTCAGCCAATCCATGATCCTGTAATTCTATATAAAAATTATCTGGTCCAAACATATTTTTAAGTCTAAGTGCCAATGTCTCCGCCTGTTCATCCTGCCCATTAAGTAAATGTTTTGGTATATCCCCAGCTATACAAGCACTCAAAGCAATAAGGCCATCGCTATACTTTTCTAAAATATCATAATCTATCCTAGGTTTGTAGTAAAAGCCCTCAATAAATCCTAAGGATACCAGTTTTGTAAGGTTTTTATATCCTTCATTATTCCTCGCCAAAAGTACCAAATGGGCATAGTTACTATCATAACGACCTTCCTTGTCATGCATAGAACGTGGGGCTACATACACCTCACATCCTATTATAGGATGTATACCCCTTTTCTTTGCCTCTTTATAAAAATCTACTACTCCATACATAACTCCGTGGTCAGTTATGGCAATACTACTCATCCCCAGCTCCTTACATCGATCAAGAAGCTTTGGTATTCTGCATGCTCCATCCAACAAGCTGTATTCAGTATGCACATGTAAATGGGTAAAAGCAGACATATAGTTATTCCTCCCTTATCATCTGCTTACATTTTATCATTCCGACATTAAATATACAATAAAGAACAAAAAAAGCAACTTGATAACAAGTTGCCTATTTTGTCGCCTTACTATTCACCTCAGGCATATCCGCAAAATTGGAGTTGATAAGCTTCTTCATGGCATCCATAGCCTCTTTTTCATCTTTACCTTCTATTTTTAAGGTAATTTCATCACCCTGCGCCACACCAAGGGACATAACTCCCATTATACTCTTTGCATTTATCTTTTTAGCATCCTTTTGAATCCATATATTAGATGAAAATTTACTGGCTATCTGCACAAATAATGCAGCCGGTCTGGCCCTTAATCCTGATTGATGGGTGATTTTGACTACGCTTTGAACCACTTAAATCTCCCCCTTTTTAATTCTCAGATCATCAGCTAACTGATCTAACTTTCTGAGCCTATGATTAACCCCTGACTTACCCATAGGTGGTGAAAGCATCTGGCCCAATTCCTTTAAACTGGCATCGGGATAATTCAGCCTAAGCTCCGCTATCTCCTTTAGAGAATGGGGCAATTTCTGATATTCACTATTTTCCTTTAAATATTTAATATTATCGATCTGTCTTAAAGAAGCGTTTACCGTTTTACCCAAATTAGCCGTTTCACAGTTAACAATCCTATTTATATTATTGCGCATATCTTTATAAATTCTTATATTCTCTAAATTTAAAAGGGCAGTATGGGCCCCAATAATGCTAAATAGATTTACGATATGCTCCCCTTCTTTTAAGTATACCACAAAATTATTTTTACGCTCAACAATTTTTGCATGAAGATCAAAATAATTTAAAAGCTCACATAAATCCTCACTGTATTCATTCCTATGGGATACAAATTCCAGGTGATACCCCTTCTCAGGATCACTTACCGAACCACCGCCTAAAAATGCCCCCCTTAGATATGCACGCTTACAGCATGGTCTTCTGATAAGGTCCTCATGTATACCGCTACATACATTGTTTTTACCATCTCTATCCCTATAAAAAATATATATGTCAGATAATATGCGTTTTGAATAGACGGATTGCGGTATGAGCAAAAGATAACTATTATTTTTCCTTAATCTTTTATTTTTTCTCACCAGTATCTCCGGATTTATCCCGTATAATTCCTTTATAAGCATAAAAGCGCGCCTGGCAATACATGCATTTTCTGTCGTTATACATATTCCTACCCTATCACGTCCGGCCAATTTTATAGTACCACTGGTGTGAATAATGGCAGCAAGCTCAGCTATCTTGCAACAATCCCTCTCCACCGTCACCCGGCATAATTCAGCCTTTACCTTGGAGGAGAATGACATATAAGCCACCTCTTTTCTATCGTAAAGCCATTAAATATCGCTAGGTTGTAATATTATATTCATTACCTCTTGAGCCAGTTTAACTGGATCATGTCTTATAAAACCCTTGGTTATATCCATAATATCAGCAGTTACAAGCCGTATGCCAATCTCTTCTAAAATATTTACAGCCGACTCACATGGCCTAACAGGACTCGAACCTTCTTCTTCATATTTCTCCAATAGATCATTAGGGATATAGCTGTCATTTGCAAGCACATATTCTAATATATTATACCCGCAATGATCAGTTATAGCCTTAACATGATCCAATACACCATAACCAACAGTTTCTCCAGGTTGTGTCATTACATTACATACATATATCTTTTTGCATTTGTTTCTCAGTATAGCTTCGTATACATCATGCACCAGCAAATTGGGCATTATACTGGTATATAAACTGCCTGGTCCTAATACTATGGCATCAGCATCATATATGGCTTCTACCACTTCAGGCAGGCTCTTACAATCTTCAGGGGATATAAAAATCCGTTCTATATGCGTATTCATATCCATACACGCCTTCGGTATTTTAGACTCCCCATATACTATCTCTCCATTTTTAAGCAACGCCTTTAATGTCATATTATCAATGGTAACAGGAAGTACCCTTCCCGTTATTGCAAGCACATTGCCAAGCTCATCTACAGCCTTTTCAAATCCGCCAGATATATCAGTCATGGCTGCAATAAGGAGATTGCCAAGATTTTGCCCTTTTAAATAGCCCTCTTTGAATCTATACTGTAAAAGCTGCTCCATTGCAGGCTCCATATCGGCCAACGCTAATATACAGTTGCGTATGTCTCCTGGCGGGAGTATGCCCAGATCTTCTCGTATTTGACCTGAATTGCCACCGTCATCTGCCACCGTTACTATAGCCGTTATGTTGTTGGTATATAGCTTAAGGCCCCTTAATAGATTAGATAATCCTGTACCACCACCTAAAGCAACTATCTTAGGGTTTAATTTTTCTTTAATCGGCTTTTTGCATTCTATTTCCATTTTAAAATTCACCCATATAAAATTTATTTGATATCCCTATGTTCTACAGTTACTTTATGTCCCTTATCCTTTAATATATTATACAATTCTTCTGCTATAGCTACTGAACGATGCTGGCCTCCAGTACATCCTATACCTATAACCAGCTGATACTTACCTTCTCTAATATAATATGGTATAAGAAAGTCTAACATGTCTAAAAGTTTGCCTAAAAATTGACCAGTTTCCGGAAAAGAAAATATATAGTCCCGTACATCGCATTCAAGCCCTGTATGTTCCTTGAGTTCTTCCACATAAAATGGATTGGGAAGAAATCTCACATCAAATATAAGATCCCCCTCCAATAACATACCATTTTTAAATCCAAATGATATGACTGAAATAATAAGCCGTTCAGCATCCTTGTCATCTGAAAAAAGTTCATTTAGTATACTCTTTAGCTGGCTTGTATGAAGGGTACTGGTGTCTATTATATAATTAGCCCTCTCCTTAAGGGTTTTGAGTTTTTCCCGTTCAAGATGTATACCCTGTATTATCCTGCCTTCCTTGACCAATGGATGCATACGACGACTCTCCTTATATCGTTTTATGAGTACGTCATCTGAAGCATCCAAATACAATATTTCATATGAATATCCCTCTTCCTTTAGAAGGTACAAACATTCAAAGAGATCATCAAAAAAACCGCCACCTCTTATATCTACCACAATAGCTACCTTGTCTACCCTACCTTCCGACTGATAACACAGTTCAGCAAACTTTGGTATAAGCTTTGGGGGTAGATTGTCTATGCAAAAAAAACCCATATCCTCAAGATATCGTATAGTCATAGTCTTTCCCGCACCTGATAAACCAGTCACCACAATAAATCGCATAAAATCCCCCTTCTTTCGTTAGAACAACCTAGAATTTATTATAGCCTCAGGAGGAAGTGCTGCCTCTCTTGCTATCTGTATGCCAAGGTCAAATACACCCACCCTATCAGGGGTATGGGCGTCACTATTTATAACAAATGTTGCCCCTTGTTCCAATGCTATTTTAACATAATCGGCAGTCATAAATCCATGACTAGCATTAATTTCTAATGCTATGCCCGTTTGGGCAGCCTTTTCTGCCAATAATCTACTATCTATGTCGATCTTTGCTCCTGGATGGGTTATTATGTCTATAGGATATCTATCCATAGCCTTTATCATGGAGAAGGTGTTTATATACCTAAGTTCCTCCCGTTGTTTTTCAGATAATAGCTTGGCCATCATATTCCTACCAAAAAGGCTCAGAGCATCCTTGCACGAAGCAGGCATAGCTCCCTTATGAAAACCCATCAGTATTATATCAAATTTATCAAAATACTCCTCCGGTATGTCAATATTACCATCTAACCCCACAAGATTGGATTCTATTCCTAATAATATCTCTATATCATCATATTTCTCATTAAGCCTTTGTATCTCTTCGCGCATTTTTTGCACATCGCCCTTTTTTATACCATAACCTATATGCCCAAAACCATGATCTGATATCGCAATTTTTTTAAGTCCCCTGGTTCGAGCGGCCTGCACATTCTCTTCTATGGTGCCTTTGCCATGACTGTATATGGTGTGCGTATGGTAATCAGCGGTTATATCATACACTTAAAATCACCTACTCCTCGCCTACAATCCTTAATTCTGGATACATTTCCACACCAAACTCTTCATACACCCTATCTTGTATTAAATGTATTAAATCAATTACATCCTTGGCTGTAGCATTACCTAGATTTATAATAAACCCTGCATGCATCTCCGAAACTTGAGCATCGCCTATACGTGCCCCTTTAAGTCCTACATCCTGTATAAGCTTTCCTGCATAATACCCAGGCGGACGTTTAAAGACACTGCCTGCACTAGGATATGATAGAGGCTGTTTTTGTCTGCGCCTTCTAGTAAGATCATCCATCTTATCTTTGATAGCAGAATAATCATCAGGATATAGCTTCGTGCATACATTAAGGGCGATAAGTTGGTTCTTTTGTATTATGCTAGTCCTATAGCCATAATCTAGCCCATCCCTTGAAATAGTATAGATATTTCCTTCCCTATCCAATACTTCTACGTTTTCTACTATATCCTTCATCTCTCCTCCGTAGGCTCCTGCGTTCATTGTTACTGCTCCGCCTAGTGTACCCGGTATACCACAGGCAAATTCTAGTCCAGAGAGGGAATTTTGAAGTGCTATTCGTGATAGTTTTGACATAAGGATACCAGATTGAGCTTTTATACAACCTTCGCATACCTCAGCATTGCTAAATTTATCTGCAAGCTTCACAACAACCCCCCTCATACCTCCATCCCTTACCAGTAGATTACTGCCATTGCCCATTATATAGATTGGCATATCCCATTGTTTGCACATATCCATTATAATCTTTATATGATCTGTCTTAGAAGGCATAATCAGTATATCGGCTGGTCCACCTATACGAAATGAAGTATGATTTTTCATAGGTTCATTTATAAGCACCTGTGATTCCGGGATAAACTCTTTTATTTTTTTGTAAAATGCATTTATGTCCATATACCAAACTCCTGCCTTGTATAATTTACTATTTAGTTTACTCTATTTTAGCTTTATCTGCAACATCACCCTTTTGCCCATTAGGACAAAAATCATATCGTTTTAAAGAGTCCTCTATCGTATGCATAAAAAAATCATCTTCATATATATATCCTGTACCTTTCGATACTGGAAACATACCTATCTCTTTTAGGCTCTCCTGTATTTCATTATTCATAAGCCATTTAAAAAATTCTATGCATATTTTCTCTTTTTCGGTCTCATCCTGTTTTAAAAGACCATATACACCTATCTGATCATTAAATAGTCCATCCCTTTCCAATACAGACAATGGTATTACTTCTATATTTGCATCGCTTAGTTTGTCAGAGCTTCTTATATTATACACGGTCCGAGTATTTGCAAGCATCATTGCAGAACGCTTGCTTTTTCCAAACACCTCCCATGCATCATAGTATGAAGGATATACTTTTATTGAGGACATTCCTTCTATATTGACAAGTGGGTTGCTGTATCTATCCTTATAAGTGCAAAGCCCGTAGTATTCAATCTCCCTCTTACCTTCCTTTACTTTGTATGTAAGAGTCTTTGATAAATTCTCCAAAGTCTTAGCATCTATCTCTACATCAGTCTCTATTTCTATATCTTTCGCATTTAAAATATCGGTATTTAAAAACAACCCATAGCCACCAAGCATATATGGCAACCCCTTCATGTTTTTGCCATCCACCACCTGGGCTAATGCTAAAGCATCCATATCCTTCAATTGAGTTTTAAAATAGGGCATAATATCTATTAGCATATCACTTGGCACTATCTCTTCATACGGAGATAAGGATACTATATCAGGCAGTAAATCCCTGTCTGCTCCTTGCTGGAAATACATAGAAGCACGTTCCGGCGTCATAGATTTTATATCTACAAATACCCCTGGATGTGCTTTTTCAAATTGCCTTACATGTTTGTTTATCCAGCTAATACTGCTTCCTGTACCGGTCTTTATATATGGAATATCCCAAATTGTTATTATGCCGGTCCATGCTGGTTTATCAGGCATAAGCGGTTCTAATGGTTCAATGGGTGTCCTAAGTTTTGATACAATTATAGGGCTTAGTATAAAAAGTAACACAAGACAAAGCCATAAAAAAAGAGTAAATGGCTTTACTTTAGGCTTCATAATCATTCCCCCTGTAAAACCCTTTACTCAAAATATATGGTCCTTATCTATTCAGTATGACTCAATTTATTTTTCCTAGCATAGCAGCCCCTATTATTCCTGCATCATTTCCAAGCTCTGATATACATAATTTTGCATGGGGCAGATCTTTATAGAATATATGTTCTTCTACTTCTTTATTCAATGCATCAAGCAGAAAATCTCCCGCCCTTGACACGCCGCCTCCTATGGCTATAATATCCGGATCAAAGATATTTATAATGGTTATAATACCCATTGTGAGATAATGAATATATCTTCTAAATATCTTGAGACCTTCTTCATCTCCCGCCTTTGCAGCATCTATTACCACCTTGGCATTTATCTTATCAAGATCACCTTTTACAGTCTTTGCAATAAGACTTTCAGGGTGAGTCTTTGCTGCCTCCTTACCCTCCCGTATAAGGGCAGTAGCAGAGGTATAACGCTCAAAGCAACCCTTGTTGCCACAAGTACATTCTATTCCATCTACCGACACTATCATATGCCCCAGTTCGGCTCCTGCACCATGGCTACCACTATAGGGCTTGCCATCTATTATAATACCAGAACCTACACCCGTTCCTAATGTAATGGTAACCGAATTTCTATATCCCTGACACGCACCACATACAGCTTCCGCAAGACCAGCCACATTGGCATCATTGTCAATATAGACAGGTAAGTTAACATACTTCCTAAGTTCCTCGCCTACGGGGATATGCTTCCAATATAGATTGTTAGCATATACTATAAAGGCCTTTTCTTTGTCAGCTACACCAGGAGAACCAATGCCTATTGAAACTATGTCATCCACAACGTATCCTGCATTCTTTATTACCTTTTTGATTAAATCCCCCATATCCTTTATTATCTCCTGATATGGGCGCCCTACTCCTGTAGGTATCTCGTCCTTATGCAGTATTCTCCCATTTTCATCTACTACACCGGCTCCTATGTTGGTACCACCCAAGTCCACACCTACGTATAGTTTCATAACTCCATCCTCCTCAGTAATAAAAAAATAATACCATAATATTTTACCCTTATTTTATGCAAAATCCAATACCTATTCTGCTACTTCCTTCTATAGGTCATCCTCTTCATTATGCATCTCAATAAGGGCATTAAGCCTATCATCCAATTCCTTTGCTGCATTATACCCTAATTTTTTCAGTCTCCAATTTCTGGCTGCCACTTCTACAATAATAGCAAGATTCCGTCCAGGGCGAACAGGAATTACCAGCTTGGGCAGCTTAACACCTAGTATGTCAGTATATTCTTCAGATAATCCAAGCCTATCATACTCCTTCTTTTCATCCCAGAATTCCAAATAGATAACTAAATCCAACGGTTTATTGTTTATAACAGAACCTACACCGTACATGGACTTTATGTCTATTATACCTATACCCCGTATTTCCATAAAGTGTCTTATAAGTTCCGGTGATTCACCTATAAGTCGATTTTCTGCTACCTTTTTGATTTCAACTGCATCATCAGCCACCAGTCTATGTCCTCTCTTTACCAGTTCTAAGGCTGTCTCACTTTTACCTATACCACTCTCTCCCGCCAGAAATATCCCTACACCATATACATCTACCAATACACCATGTCTTGTTACCCTTGGAGCAAGCTGGGAATCTAAATAACTTATAAGCTTATTTATAAGCGCAGTAGTTACCCGTTTTGATGAAAATACCGGGCGTTTATATTTCTTTGCATACTTCATTATATATTCAGGTACTTCCATATCCCTTGCCACAATAAGACAGGGTATGTCATAGCTAAAGTATACATCCAGTCTCTCATCCCTTACAACAGGGTTAAGCTGTTCTAGATAGTTCATCTCTACCTTCCCCAATACCTGCATTCTATCACTCGCAAAGTAATCAAAAAAACCAGCAAACTGGAGTCCCGGCCTATTTATATCGCTAGTATCTATATCTACGGCTGTATGCTCCTCCTCACAGTATAATGTTTCAAGGTCTAACGATCTTGTCAGATCATCTATAGGTATGCTACTCACAGGACGTATCCTCCTTTAAAATAAACTTTTCTATCACATGGGCTATTCCATTATCATTATTGGTATGGGTAACATAATCGGCTCTTTTTTTAACATCTTCAGATGCGTTGCCCATAGCCACGCCCAATCCTGCATATTCTATCATGGGAAGATCGTTATAACTATCTCCAATTGCCACTATCCCCTGCCTGTCTATATCTAAAGATTTAGATAGCCTTTCAATTGCCCTACCCTTGGTAGCATCTTTATGAGTAAATTCTAAAAGCGTAGGCTTTGATGTAGTAATACATAAAATCTCCCCAAATTGCTTTTTATATAGATCCTTAAGTTTCTGTATATTAACAGGATCATCTATTATGAGCAATTTTGTCACATCAGTATCTATAAATTTATCCAATCTACCTACCTCAATGCCCTTAAACCCGCTGATACGCTCATACATATCACTATGCTCCGTATATTTCTCTACATAATAATCATCATCTATATAAGCCTGCATATAAAGTCTTTTATCTGCACTGTCCCTAGCCACCTCCCTGGCTATATCCATCGGTATGGGACAATGAAATAGATTCTTACGGGTCTTGGTTTCTTTTATAAGTGCACCTTGATAGGTAATAACAGGCACATTTATTCCCAGCTGCTCTGCATATGGCAGGGTTGCCTTAAACATCCGCCCGGTGGCTATTGTTATACATACACCAAGTTCTGAGGCTTTTTGTATGGCCTGCCTGTCCCCTTCGCCAATTGATAGATCATCTGTTAGCAGGGTATCATCCAAATCCAATACCAACATCCTATATTTCATCTAAACACCTCTCCCTAGATTATATAATTTTTCAACCTATAATTCAAAGTATTCTTTAATGCTTTGTGCAGCAGTTTTATTCATACCAGGCACCTCACAGAGTTCCTCCACAGAAGCCTTTTTTATAGCATCGATGGAGCCAAATCTATTAAAAAGAGCGATTCGACGTTTAGGTCCTATCCCAGGTATATCTTCCAATACCGATCTTAGATTGTTTTTGCCATGGAGACTTCTATGATAGGTAATGGCAAATCTATGTGCCTCATCCCTTATACGCTCTAAAAGATGAAGTGCATTAGAATCTTTTGGTATTACAACAGGATCTGATTTAAATGGTACATATACCTCCTCAAAACGCTCTGCCAGCCCTATTATAGGTATACTGTCCATACCCATTTCTCTGAGTACTGACATGGCACTATTTAGCTGACCCTTACCTCCATCTATGAGTATAAGATCTGGAAATCGGGAAAATTTGCCATAGTTTGGATCCTTCCCTTGGGACTCTAGCTCCCGCCTTTCATTTAAACCCCTTCTAAATCGCCTGCCTACCACCTCAATCATGCTGGCAAAATCATTTGGAACACCCTCTTGAAGACTTTTTATCTTAAACCTTCTATAGTCCTTCTTTTTAGGCTTGCCACCTTCGAACACCACCATAGATGCCACTGTGTCAGTACCCTGTATATGGGATATGTCAAATGCCTCTATACGATATGGCACACTATCAAGACCTAGATACTCTGCAAGCTCTATACTTGCCCCTTCAGTGCGGGCCTTTTCCCGCTCCATTTGATGCTCTATATTTTCCAATACATCCTGTGCATTTTTTATGGCGAGGTTTACCAATTTTTTCTTTTCACCCCTTACGGGCGCATGTATATTGACCTTTGATCCCCTTTTATCGCTCAACCATCGCCCTATTAGATCACTTTCATCTATAGGCTGTTGAATGAGTATTTCCCTGGGAATAAAGGATGATACGAGATAAAACTGTTTTATAAAGGATGTCATCACTTCAGCAAGATCACTATCCTTAGAATCATCTAATATATAATGCTGTGAGCCTATAAGTTTCCCTTTCCTTACAAAAAATACTTGAGCAATACACCTATCTTTTCCCTGGACAAAACCGAGTATATCCTTATCCTCCATATCGGTGGATATGATCTTTTGCCTCTCCATTATCTGCTCTACAGCCCTTATTCTATCGCGAATAAGGGCCGCCTTTTCAAATTGGAGACCCTCTGATGCCTTTTCCATTTCTACGTTTAGTTCTTTTATAATATCCTCATGCCTGCCGTCTAAAAATTTACATATCTGTTTTACCATCTCGTCATATTCGCCCTTATCCACATTGCCCTGACAAGGTCCTAGGCATTTTCCCATATGATAATACAAACAAGGCCTGCCCTTAACTGCATTACCGTCAATATTTCTATTGCAACTTCTTATGGGAAATATCTGTTTTATAAGCTCTATCGTTTCCCTCACGGCTCTTGAACTGGTATAAGGGCCAAAGTATTTATTCTTATCCTTGCTTATTCTTCTAACCATTAGTACCCTAGGATAACCCTCCTCTGTGGTTACCTTTATATATGGATAATGTTTATCATCCTTCAAGAGAATATTATACTTTGGTCTATGTTTTTTTATAAGATTGCATTCTAATATAAGGGCCTCCATCTCCGAATCAGTCAAAATATATTCAAAATCATATATATTTGAAACCATGGCCCTAACCTTGGGAGTATGATTTCTTGAAGACTGAAAATACTGTCGCACACGATTTTTAAGTGATATAGCCTTTCCTATATATATTATGTTATTATCCCTATCCTTCATTATATAGACACCTGGATTGTCAGGTAATGTCTTTAATTTTTCCTGGAGTGATGTCATAAACCTCTGTCCTTTCGATTGCATATGCTATTATAAGATTAGCATTTTACTATGCATAAGGCAATATGTATATATAAAAAGCCGCCCGTTTTATTCAGGCAGCTCCCACTCAATCAATACCTTTTTTAATAATCTATTACAAAATCCTCTTCTTTTCTACCACTAGGGGAATATCTTCATCACCTTTTAGCTCCTTACCAGGTGCTATTTCCACATATTTATCGGTAATTATATTAGTAAGCTTTGACCCATTGCCTATAATACCATTCTGAAGTACTATACAATTCTTTAAAACTGCCCCCTTACCAACCTTGACTTTTCTAAAGATTATGCTGTTTTCTATATTGCCTTCTATAATGCACCCATTCCCTATTATAGAATTCTTTACATCACTGTTTTCATAATATCTAGCAGGAACCTCATCACTAGCCTTTGTATATACAGGCCTTTCATCTAAGAATAACTGTTTCCTTATTCCATGATCTAATAGTTCCATACTGCTTTTATAATAAGCCTTTAGTGAATTTATACATCTTAAATAACCTTTAAATTCATATGTACCCACTCTATACCTGTCCAACGAATTATATATTGCATTCTTAATCTTCCTAAAATTGCCAGTGGTTACTCCTTCCCTTACCAACTCAATGAATAAATCTTTTTTCATTATATACATTTCCATACATATATTTGCATCCTGCATATTGCCTATGTTTTTGCCTACGCTCTGCAACCTTCCATCATCATCTATATTGAGTACTTCACACAACAAAAAATTTTTATCGGCATTAACTACCTTCTTATATATTACAGTTACATCATTTTCTGAATTCTGGTGAAAGTCCACTGCTTTCTTAAAATCAATATTGCATATCATATATGAAGAAGAGAGAATTATATATTCCTGTTTTGATTTATAAAAATACTCTATGTTGCTGGAAAAATTATATATATCATCTATTTCAGGGTTTATATGTGCAAAATTAAAAGTTCTAAGTCCATCTATCTTTCTATTCAAATCCCACGGACGTCCATTTCCCAAATGATCCATTAATGATCTCGACTGCATCTTTGTAAATATCCCTATATTGTCTATTCCAGCATTGGTCATATTTGAAAGGATAAAATCTATTATTCTATATCTACCTGCTATAGGTACCGATGCCAATGATCTATTCCTAGTAAGTTCTCTTATCCTGTCTTCATTTTCATCTAAGTTTATAATCCCCATACAATTTTTTAACATATTAATTCCCCCAATCCTAATAAGCCCATTATAATTAACAGCTTATTTCACAACCGACCCCGATTTTATATCCTCATTGACTCCAATAACTGTCACCTTTTTGCCATCCCCTATAATACTGTTTCTTCTTATAATCGCATTATTACCAATTATCGCTTTATTGATAATAACGTTTTCTCCTACCTTTGCATCTGGCATTATTACTGAATTCATCACTTTGGCATTCTTACCAACTATTGCACCTATGGATAATATGGAGTGTATAATCTCTCCATATACCCTACACCCATCTACTACAAGTGAATCTTTTATACTAGCATTTGGACCTATATATTGTGCAGGCCTTACATAGTTATAAGAATATACTCTCCAAGCAGGATCCCGCATATTAAGCCCGTTATCACTCTCTAGAAGATCCATATTTGACTCCCATAAACTTTCTATCGTACCTACATCCTTCCAGTAACCCTCAAAAGGATAGGCATACAATTTAAGTCCAGACTTTAGCATTTTGGGTATGATATTTTTACCAAAATCATTGCTAGAATTCTTGTCCCTTACATCCTCTTTTAAAAATTTTTTAAGAAGGGTCCAATTAAATATGTATATCCCCATAGATGCCTTGTTACTCTTAGGATGCTTAGGCTTTTCTTCAAATTCATATATGGACAAATCTTCATTTGTATTCATGATACCAAACCTAGACGCCTCATTGGGGTCTACGTCTATGACTGCTATAGTACAGTCTGAGCATTTTTGTCTATGGAACTTAAGCATTTTCTCATAATCCATTTTATATATGTGATCCCCTGATAATACAATTATATATTCCGGATCATAGCTATCTATAAAGGATATATTCTGATATATGGCATCTGCTGTCCCTCTATACCAGCTACCTCCAGATTCCTCCTGATAGGGCGGGAGTATATACACCCCACCATTTCGCCTGTCCAAATCCCATGGGCTACCTAATCCCACATGAGCATGAAGTTCAAGGGGCATATATTGAGTAAGCACTCCCACCGTATATATGCCTGAATTCGAACAGTTACTAAGGGTAAAATCTATTATTCTATATTTTCCCCCAAAAGGTACTGCAGGTTTAGCTAAGTGCTTAGTTAAAACACCTAATCTAGAACCCTGTCCTCCTGCCAATATCATTGCCACTATTTCCTTGTTCTGCATTGAGACACCCCACTTCACCTTCATGTTTCTATAAATTAATATATTAAATTCTATATTAATTTATATACTAAAATATTCATCATTACACTTAAATCTCCCATAAATCCATTATTATCTTAAAGCTCAAAGGGTTCATATCCATATGTAGCCTTTGTTCTGGTATATCTAAACATATCCTATTAGATGGATGCCTATTTACTATTACAAATGCTCGATTTCCTCCATAAAACCTTTCAAAGCATAATATATCCTGATGTGAATTATAAAACCTGATATTGCCCTTTTTAAATACATCATGCTTGTTTCTTATGGAGGTAAGCCTTCTATATAAATTCATAATATATTTATTTTCCTTGCCCCATGGATAAGTTCTTCTGTTGTCAGGATCTGTCCCCCCCTTTACTCCCGCCTCATCCCCATAATATATAAGGGGTACCCCTGGAAATGTCATCTGTATGGCTACCGCCAGCTCCATATATAAAACTGCCTTATCACCTTTAGCATGAAACATGGTAAGTATCCTCTCCGTATCGTGGGTACCCAGTATATTTAAATTAGAATAGAATGCCTCAGGAGGATAATTCTCATAAATGCTCATCATCCTCCTGCTAAACTCATGGGAAGTAATATGCCCATTTAAAAAGGATATGACAGCCCCTCTAAAGGGGTAATTGGTAACTGAATCCAGTTCATGTCCAAACAGATATTCACGACTTTTGGAATAGCTTATCTTATTCGATGCATCCTCCCACACCTCCCCTATAAGTACACTATCTTCCCTAGTCTTTTTCATCTCTTTTTTTAGCTGCTCTATAAATGGGTCAGGAAGTTCATCTGCCACATCAAGTCTCCAGCCCGATGCTCCTAATTTAATCCATTTTTTTATCACCGAATCCTCATCATTTATTATAAAATCCATATAACTACGATTGAGCTCATCTACATTGGGCTGATTATCAATACCCCACCAGCATTCGTATATATCAGGGTATTGGATGAATCTATACCAATTGTAATATGGAGAATCCTTAGATTGATAAGCACCTAACGCCTTATAGCGTCCAAACTTATTGAAATAAACGCTATCAGCGCCAGTATGACTAAATACACCATCTAAAATTATTCTTATCCCCCTTTTTTCTGCCTCGAGGCATAGCTCTTTAAATATCTCTTCATTACCAAACATGGGATCTATTTTTTTATAATCTGCCGTATCATATTTGTGATTACTACTTGATTCAAATATAGGATTTAAGTATATTACGGTAACATAAAGTGATTTTAAATAATCAAGCTTTTCTATTACCCCTTTCAGATTACCTCCATAAAATTCCCATCTTTTTATATCACCTTTATCATCCTTTATATACATGGGTTCATCATCCCAATTTGCATATATAAAACTATTCTTTTTTGGGTTTAGAACTTTTCCGTCTTCATTTCCATTACAAAATCTATCAACAAATATCTGATAAACGATGCCCTCCTTATACCAGGCAGGCACTTTAAATTCCCTATATACCGTAATTTGATAATAGGGGGGGTTTTTATTATAGATCCTCCCTTCACCACCTAAACCATCATGATTATTGCCATAATAAAATACCTGATTGTATGCATAGATGGTAAAATAATAATTGATTATACCTATATGTTCTTCTTTTATATGAATGTTTTTCTCAAATATCTGCATATCTCCAGCCCATCTTTGCTCCATAGGTACACTCATTCTATGTCCATCAAATAGTATTATCTCTAATTCTACTTTTCCAATATTTTTACCCTCTAATCTCAAAATCACATTATCCTTCGGCTTTACTGCCCCAAACGGAGTTCGAAAATATAGTTCCTGCGAATCATGTTTAGCATAGATATCTGGCATAAAATTCCTCCTTAAGGAAGTTATATGTTAGAAAACACACTACAAATTTTTATATAGATACCCTGAACCCCATATTCCTGTAGCATATTCTTGTATAGTTCTATCGCTGGAAAATATACCTGAATGGGCTATGTTAGTTATAGCTATTTTGTTCCATTCGGTAAAATCCCTATATAATATATCTGCCCTTCCTTGGGCTTTTATATAAGAGTCAAAATCCTTAATCACAAAAAATTCGTCATTATATGTAATGAGACTTTCATAGATAGGCTTAAATTTATCCTTATCACTTGAATATTGACCATTCATAAGATCTTCTACCACCTGTTTTAATATAGCATTACTACTTAATATGCTAGTCGAAGAATAACCACCAGTTTGGTAATAGTTAAGCACTTCACGTTCAGTAAGCCCAAATATGATTATATTTTCATCTCCAACTTCATCTCGTATCTCTATATTAGCCCCATCTAAAGTAGCTATGGTAACTGCTCCATTCATCATAAATTTCATATTACTAGTTCCTGATGCCTCTTTTGTAGTGGTTGATATCTGCTCACTAAGGTCAGCCGCAGGTATGATCTTCTCCGCTAAAGACACCCTATAATTCTCCATAAAAACTACCTTTATAATGTTATTGACTCTAGGATCATTATTTATCCTATTTGCCACTGAATTTATAAGCTCAATTATATTCTTAGCTAGATAATAACCAGGGGCAGCCTTACCTGCAAATATAAATGTCCTAGGCACTATATCAAGATTGGGATTTTCAATAAGTCTATTATAAAGGGCCATTATTCTAAGGCAATTGAGTGTCTGCCTCTTATAGGCATGTATCCTCTTTATATGCACATCAAACATGGAATCTGGATCCACATCTATTCCCTGGGTACGCTTTATAAAATTTGATAGTCTTACTTTATTATCCCTTTTTATATCATAAAGTCTCCCCTGAACTGATCTATCATGGGCAAATCTTTCGAATTTTTCCATATCGGTAGGGTGTTTTATCCAGCTATCACCTATAGTATCTATCAAAAGAGCCGTAAGCTGTGGATTGGCCTTTATAAGCCACCTTCTATGGGTTATTCCGTTGGTTTTGTTGTTAAATTTTCTTGGATACAGATAATAAAAATCGGTCATTTCTTCTTTTTTTAGTATTTCAGTATGTAGCTTTGCCACCCCATTTACGCTATGACTTCCTACTATGGCCAGATGGGCCATTTTTACATACCCATCGGACAGTATAGACATCCTCGATATCTTATCCCATTGACCGATATATCTATTCCATAACTGTCCACAAAGCCTTTCATTTATTTCCTCTATTATCATATAGATTCTAGGCAAAAGTCTTTTGAACATATCTATAGGCCATTTTTCTAAAGCTTCAGCTAATATTGTGTGATTGGTATAGGATATAGTATTGGTAGTTATCCGCCACGCATCATCCCATCCTAAACCTTCCTCATCCATCAATATCCTCATAAGTTCTGGAATAGCCAATGCAGGATGGGTATCATTTATATGTATGGCCATCTTTTCATCCAGATCCCGTATACCCACTCCATTATTTTTAAAATGCCTTATAATACTTTGAAGACCTGCGGAAACGAAAAAATACTGCTGCTTTAACCTTAGTATTTTTCCTTCATATAGCGTATCATCAGGATATAATATCTGTGATATGGCTTCTACAGAGTTTTTATATTCTATAGCCTTTGAATACTCCCCCCTGCTAAAAGAGGAAAAATCAAATTCATCAGACAAGGGCTCTGCGCTCCATAGCCTTAAAGTATTAACGGTGTCATTTTCATACCCTACAATGGGCATATCATAGGGAATAGCTAGTACAGGTTCATAATCATCATGTATAAATATCAAATGGCCATCTCTTCTCTCCACCCTCACATGGCCTCCAAACTTGACTATCTGAGCCTTATCAGGCTTTTTTATTTCCCATACATTTCCGTTTTTTAGCCAATTTTCTGGCGCCTCCACCTGGGATCCATCTATAATCTTTTGTTCAAAAAAGCCGCGCTTATATCTTATTCCACATCCATGACCAGGAATGTTTAAAGACGCCATGGAATCAAGAAAACATGCCGCTAATCGCCCTAAACCTCCATTTCCTAAACCTTGATCCTCCTCCATCTCTTCTAATCTCTCAAGATCTATCCCAAGATCAGATAAACCTTCTTTACATACATCCCTTATACCAAGATTTAATAGAGTGTTCCCTAGCATCCTGCCCATAAGAAATTCCATGGAAAAATAATACACCTGTTTTTCTCCTGTATCATTGTATCGTTTATTGGTTGAAAGCCACATTTTAACTACATAATCCCTAGTCAATCCTGCTAGGGCTTCATATTTATTGTAATCAGTACCTTCCGATAGCTCCGTTCCATGCATTTCTATAAATTTTTCAATATAATCCTTTTTAAATTGTTCCTTGCCTATTTTTAACATATTTATGCCTCCCTGAAAAAGTCACTTTAACATGCCTTCATAGAGTTCCTTATAGGAATTTGCGGCATTTTCCCAGCTGTTATTAGAATCCATAGCCTGCCTTATAATGTCTTTCCATATTCCTTTATCCTTGTAATAATTAAGGGCCATGCCTATTACATAGGAAAGATCCTCAGGATTACAGCTGGTGAAGCTAAAACCATTTCCTTTCCCAGTAAATTTGTTATAGGGTTTTACAGTATCTTTAAGTCCTCCCGTCTCCCGTACTATGGGCAGACTTCCATACCTTAGGGCTATAAGCTGCCCTAGGCCACAAGGTTCAAACAATGATGGCATAAGGAATATATCAGAAGCCGCATATATCCTATGGGCCAAAGTATTATCAAAGGATATATTGGCAGACATTCTATCCCTATATCTATCTTGAAGCCCTTTGAAAAAACCTTCAAATTGATATTCTCCAGTGCCTAATACAACAAGTTGCACATCTTTTTGCAATAATGTATCTGAAATGGATGTTATAAGATCCATACCTTTTTGTTTGGTTAACCTAGATACTATACCTAGCATGGGTATATCCCTGTCCACCTTAAGTCCTAACTCCTGCTGAAGCTTTATCTTATTTTCATATTTATCCTCTAATGTATCCATATCATAGTTTTTATAGATCATAGGATCGGTTTTAGGATTATATATGCTATAATCTATACCGTTTACTATGCCATGAAGATGAGCAGACCTGCTCGCTAATAGACCATCCATTTTTTCTCCAAATTGGGGCGTTTGTATCTCCCAGGCATACGATCTACTTACAGTGGCTACCTCGTCTGCATAGCTTATACCACCTTTCATGAAGCTAACTGCACCATATAGTTCAAGACTGCCATCTGTATAGAGTTCATCTCCAAGTCCAAACAACTCTTCAAGTATATTAGGATCATAATTCCCCTGAAACGCCATATTATGAATGCTGTATAATATTTTTATACGCTGATAAAATGGATCAGTTTTATATTGAACTTTATATAGAACTGGTATCATCCCTGTTTGCCAATCATTACAGTGTATTATGTCTGGTTTCCAGTTAATCTCTTTTAACATCATGAGGACCGCCCTATCATAAAATGCAAATCTCTCACCGTCGTCATAGTGCCCGTATATATCATCCCTAAAAAAATAATACTCATTGTCTATAAGGTAGTATTTTACCCCATCTACATCACACTCAAATATACTGCAATTTTGGTTTCTCCAGCCCACCGGCACGATAAAAGATCTTATACAATGTATTTCCTCTTTAAGTGAGCCATTTATACCCTTATATTTGGGCATTACCACCCTTATATCCATTCCCATACCCCGTAAGTATTTAGGGAGGGCATAGGAAACATCGCCTAATCCTCCAGTCTTTATAAAGGGATCGGCCTCCGATGTAACAAATAAAATCTTCACTTTTCTTTTTTCCTCCATCTTTATTAACCTATATTTGCCAATTGAATCTTACCAATTTTGCTCTCTTCCTTTATATCCTCTTCTATCCTATTTATCTTCAGTATAAGTGCAGCCATGGGAGGCACCTTTATGGTAAGATGATATGTTTGGTTGTGCCATTGCCCAGTCTTAGCATATAATATTTCATCCATTATCTGACCCGATCCTCCAAACTCCTGGCTGTCGGTGTTTAGAAGTTCTTCATATTCTCCTAAATAGGGCACCCCTATTTTGTAGTCATAATATACTATAGGAGTAAAGTTACATACTACCACAAGGGTTTCCTCCGGTTTTTCAGAGCGCCTCATAAATACTATTATGCTTTGATCAGCATTATCAGCATCTATCCATTCAAAACCTTCCGTGCTATAGTCAAGCTTCCATAGGGCGGCATTATCCTTATATATATGATTTAGTGTTTTAAAGAATAACTTGGTTTTCCTATGTGTCTCAAACTGTTCTATAAGTTGCCATTCTAAAGATTCATAATGCCTCCACTCTATAAATTGGGCAAATTCACTACCCATAAACAGAGTCTTCTTGCCTGGATGGGTATACATATAAGCCGCAAAAACCCTAAGGCCTGCGAATTTATTCCAATAATCTCCCCACATCTTGTCTATAAGTGATTTTTTACCATGCACCACTTCATCATGGGAGATAGGCAGTATGAAGTTTTCCGAGTAGTGATACATCATGGAAAATGTTATAAGGTTATGATTATATTTTCTATACACTGGGTCAAGGGTTATATACTTTAAAACGTCATTCATCCACCCCATATTCCACTTAAAATTAAAGCCCAATCCTCCGAGGTACGAAGGTTTTGTGACCATAGGCCAAGCGGTGGATTCTTCTGCAATCATAAGTATATTGGGAAACTCATGGAATAATGTCTCGCTAAGCTCCCTAAAAAACACTATGGCCTCTAGATTCTCCCTCCCGCCATATTTGTTAGGCGTCCACTCTCCAGCCCTTCTATCATAATCAAGATATAGCATATTAGCCACCGCATCTACCCTTAAACCATCTATATGGAACTCCTTAAGCCAGTAAGTAGCATTTGATATTAGAAAACTTTTTACCTCTGGGCAGCTAAGATCAAAATTGGCAGCTCCCCATCCCATATTCTCGGCTCTATTACTATCCTTGTACTCATATGTAGGCGTCCCATCATATCTATAAAGTCCATAATCATCTTTACAAAAATGTCCAGGCACCCAATCAAGGATAACCCCTATCCCTTGACCGTGGCATACATCTACAAAATATTTAAAATCCTCTATGCTGCCAAATCTACTGGTAACAGAATAATATCCCGTTATCTGATATCCCCATGAATCATCAAGAGGATGCTCCATAATAGGCATGAGTTCGATATGGGTATATCCCATGTCTTTTGCATATTTAGGTAAATCTTTTGCCAGTTCTCTATATGTCAAAAACTCTCCATCCTCTCCCCGTTTCCATGACCCTAGATGCACTTCGTATACATTTATCGGGCTCTCATATATATTTGTATTCCTTCTTTTATCCATCCAAATCTTATCACTCCAATTAAATCCATTGGGTTTTACAATTACTGAAGCTGTATCTGGACGTTTTTGAGAATAAAAAGCAAAGGGATCGGCCTTTAAAAGCTTCACCCCTTTCTGCGTGGTTATCTCATATTTATATAGATGCATGTCCTCCTTTATCCCCGGTATAAATGCGCTCCATAAACCCTGGAATGATATAGGCTTTAAGGCATATTTATCATCTATATTCCAATCACTAAAGCTGCCAGTTACATGGACAGACTTTGCATTTGGTGCCCAAGTAGTAAACCTAATACCTAATTTCCCATTTTCTCTAGTAAAACACGCCCCCATAAATCTATAGCATTCATTATGCTGACCTGCATGAAAAAGAGAGATGTCAGCATCACAAATAAGGGATTTTGATAGAGCTCCTGAGTTTTTCATACCCTTCATCCACCTTTTAAATAGTATAGTAAAAAACAAATACCCCTGACATATAAAGATATATGTCAGGGGTATTTGTTTTATTACTCATTCCTGTAGATTAATTCTATATATTTAAATAGAGTTTGAAGGCCTTTTTAAAAGTGAAGTCTTAATCAATGCTTCATATACCATAAATGTAACAAGTGCATCAACTAGATGATGGCCTATAGTACCTATGCCACATGCTAACATCGCTTTTTTTAGATCCCATCCAAAGGGCAGCACCACAAGTGCTTCACATAATCCATGTATAGGTGCAGTAATAAGAAGTACCTTTTTGTATGACATTCCCTTCTTATAGGCATTGGCACCTACAAAGGCAAATATTGCATGGGTAAATGCCCTTGCCCCTACAATGGCATTTACCTTTATGGTAAATCCTATACCTGAACCTAGTGCAACCATAACTGCCACCTGCGGACTTATGGCCATAGCAAGCATTGTGGGCACATGTGCCGTTATAGTAGCCGTAAAAAACGGCGGTATGGTCACCATTAGAGGAGTACCTGCAAGAAGTAATGGGATCATTATAGATACAGCAGTAAGCAACCCACCTATTACAATATCCCTTGTTTTCATAAATAGAACCTCCTTATGTATCTAAAAACTAAGGATATTATAACTCAGGTCTGGTGTCTTGTCAACTGTCTTGTCACCTGTATTTTAATTTTTAATACCCAAGTTCCTTGGCCTTTCTCAATACCTTTCCTGCAAGTGGTGCTGCTTTACTTCCCCCTGTGCCTCCATTTTCAATAACTACCGATATGGCTATTGAAGGCTTATCGGCGGGAGCAAAACCAATAAACCACGCATGGGGGGTACTACTAGATTCCTTTGTCGCCTTGACTTCAGCTGTCCCCGTCTTCCCTGCCACCTGTACCCCCTTTATGGCAGCACCTTTTGCAGTCCCCTCCTGTACAGCCTTTATCATACCTGATTTTATAAGCTGGGCATTTTCAGGCGTTAAAGGTTTTAGATATTCCCTAGGTCTAACTTTTTTTTGTACCCGTCCATTTCTTCCTATTACCTTATATAAAAGTTTTGGTTCCATCATAGTGCCATCATTTGCTATGCTAGATGCTACCATAGCCATGTGTAGTGGTGTAACAAGGGTCTTACCCTGTCCTATGGCATGCCATGCCAATTCGCCATTTGATACATTTTTATAAAGTGGTAATTGACTTTTGCTTACCTTTAGGTCTGGAAATAAAAAATCCTTATTAAATCCAAAATTATTTGCCGTTTTCAATAGAGCCTGACGTCCCACCTCCACACCTATCTGGGCAAATGTAGTATTGCATGATACTGAAATGGCATCCTCTATTTTTAACTGTCCATGGACTTTTTTGTTATAGCAGGGGATCTCTTGATCATCGATTTTTATTGTTCCTTTGCAATCAAAAACCCTATCACTTATCCCCTCAATGTTTTGTATAGCAGCAGCTTCAGTAATAACCTTAAATATGGAACCTGGTGGATACAAGCCCTGCACCGCCCTTTCCACCAACGCATCATTTTTCACAGTGGACATATCATTTGGATCAAAGGATGGCTTGCTTACCATGGCCAGTATTTCCCCTGTATTTGTATCTAGCACTACCACACTACCCTTTTGATTTCCCATTGCCTGGCTTATATATTTCTGCAGCCTCCAGTCTATTGTAAGCACCACATCATTTCCCCGCTCCTGTGGCAGAAAAGCCTTTTGATATATGCGCTCAAATATATTATTGTTATAGCCCATTATATACTTTATGTGAAATGCCTCTGCTCCCGCCCTGCCTGATTGGTTGTTAAAACCCACCACATGTGCAGAATATTTTACATCCTTGTTATATTGCCTATAATACCCTTTTTGCATCTCACCTGTTTTAGAGTTTTTATACGAACCATTTTTAGTAGTGGCAAGTACCATACCCTGCCTATCGAGTATATCTCCAGGAATTATCTTGGGCGCTTCACTATCCATTCTCACCCTGTTGTTGTACGCGTTAGAAAACCATCTATCACCATAGAAAAACAAGGCATAACAAAAATAGCCCGCCAAAACGGCAAACATGATAATAAATACTGTAAATGTGTTTTTTATATTGGATTGAAGTTTTTTATCGAGATGGACATTGTCATCATTCCCACTGGTGTGATCCATCTTGTTGTCCTGTGTCCATTTCCCAGTTTTCTTCCCCTTCATGCTGCTCATTCACCTCTGACTGTCTCCTTCTATAGGTCTTTATAGCTACCCCTTCTATTATGCCAACAAGTCCCAAACTTGCCAGCATAGAACTACCTCCATAGCTTACAAATGGCATTGTCACACCGGTTAAAGGGATAAGCTTTATAACCCCGCCTATAATTATAAAGCTTTGAATAGCGATAGATGCAGTAGCACCTACACATAAAATGGCATCAAATGGCGTATAGGCATTTAACGCTATGGTGATCCCCCGCATTATAATAATTGCATAAAATCCAATCATCATCAGTCCTATAAGTATGCCCATCTCTTCACATATTGCAGCAAATATAAAGTCCGTTTTAGATGCCGGGATAATCTGTGGGATTCCAAGCCCCAATCCGGTACCATTTAACCCGCCACTGCCTATTGCAATAAGTGCCTGGGCAATCTGATATCCCTTATCTTCTATGGCGGCCCACGGGTTTTTCCATGTCTGTACCCTTACCCTTACATGGCTGAAAAACTTATAACTAAGCACAGCCCCTCCTGAAGAAGCACCCAGGGCACCTAATATGGTAAACCAGTCTGCTGTAGCAGTATAGTACATAAATATAAATATGCAGAAATATAGAAGAGCCGTACCTAGATCCCTTTGGGCTGCCACCAATATGGTAACCATAGCAGCAAATATAAACATAGGCAGCCTATCCCGCCATCTTTTTTTATCCTTAAGATCAATAGCCATAACAAATACCAAAATAATTTTGATAAATTCAGATGGCTGGAAGGCATGCTTTTTCCCTATTTCAACCCAACTCTTTGCTCCCCCATGTGTGGTACCCTTAAGAAGGGTATAAAACAATAATGCAAATGCCATTGCCATAAATGGGTAATAGATCTTACGCCCATCATTTATATATATGGTAAATACCATTGCCATGATAAGTGCTAGATTCCCTATGCCAAACCATTCCACCTGTCTAAAACCCATAGCTGGATTCAGCCGGTGCAGCATTATAAATCCCAATACTGCAAGTGCATCCATAATGAGTATTATATAACCATCCAAACCATCAAATATAAATTTTAACAAATAGTATTGGAATAAAACAATCGAAACTATAAGCACACCCAGCAAAATTACTACTTCATCTATTCCCTGCCCTTGCCGCATAGATAATACCGTAAAGGCGCTCATTACAAACATGGATAAAACAAAGGGTATATTCCCATTTCCTACAGGAATATACTGCCCTCTATTTCTAAAAGAACGCCATGTATCCTTAAAAGCCTGAAAAAATATAAAGGCCATCAAAAATACCAACCAATATCTAAGGGTCAAAGCAAGTATTTCATACTGTCTGCTTAGCATGCATTCACTGCCTTTCTTAAAAGTATATCAAAACAGTCCATAGATTCTTCCACTGGAATCCACATCTATACTAACTGCTGCAGGTTTTTTGGGTAAACCTGGCATAGTCATTATATCGCCAGTTAAAACTACAATAAATCCTGCACCTGCTGATACCTTCACATTTCTTACTGTTATATTAAAGTGCTTTGGCCAACCGAGCTTTTTGGGATCATCCGATAATGAATATTGAGTCTTTGCAATACAAATCGGTAATTTATCAAGCCCTATCTTTTCTAGCTTCTTTATCTCCCTGTTAGCCGAAGATGTAAATTCTACCCCATCTGCCCCATATATCTCTTTAGCTACCTTTTCTATCTTCTGCCTTATACCTTCATCAGCATCGTATATATATTGAAATGTACTATCCTTATCTTCTTCAGCTAATCTGACCACCTGCTTAGCAAGGTCTATGGCACCTGCACCTCCATTTGCCCAGACATCAGATAATGCCACTTCTACCCCATATTCATGGCATGCCCTCTCTATTATTTCTATCTCTTTATCAGTATCTGTAGGGAATTTATTTATTGCCACTACTGCCGGAAGGCTGAACTTGACGGTAATATTTTCTATATGCTTCAAAAGATTCGGTAACCCTTGTTTAAGTGCCTCAAGATTTTCTTTAGACAACTCATCCTTTGGCGCTCCACCATGGTGTTTAAGTGCCCTCACAGTGGCTACTATAACAACTGCCGATGGCTTCAAGCCACCTGCACGGCATTTTATGTCAAGGAATTTCTCAGCTCCTAGATCAGCGCCGAATCCTGCCTCCGTAACCACATAATCACCAAGTTTTAGGGCCACTTGAGTAGCCATTAAGCTGTTACAGCCATGGGCTATATTTGCAAATGGTCCACCATGTACAAAGGCGGGAGTATGTTCTAGAGTCTGCACAAGATTAGGCTTTAGAGCATCCTTTAAAAGGGCAGCCATGGCGCCTTGGGCATTTAGATCTCCTGCAGTTATGGGATTATCATCTCTCGTATATCCTATGACTATATTTTTAAGCCTGTACTTTAAATCATCCATATCCTTGGCTAAACATAATATAGCCATTACCTCTGATGCTACAGTAATATCAAATCCATCTTCCCTCGGCACTCCATTAGTGCGTCCACCAAGCCCACATACTATTGATCTAAGCTGCCTATCATTCATATCCATACATCTTTTCCAGGTTATCTTGCGAGTATCAATACCCAGTTGATTGCCTTGATGTATATGATTATCTATCATTGCAGCCAATAGATTATTAGCTGCACCTATAGCATGTATATCCCCGGTAAAATGAAGATTTATATCCTCCATGGGCACTACTTGGGCATATCCTCCGCCTGCTGCACCGCCCTTTATACCGAATACAGGTCCCAATGATGGTTCTCTAAGGGCTAATACTGCCTTCTTACCTATCTTGGTTAGGCCATCACCAAGGCCTATTGAAGTAGTAGTCTTCCCTTCTCCCGCCGGGGTAGGAGTTATTGCAGTAACCAGGATAAGCTTACCATCAGGCTTATCTTCCATATCCTTTAATATGTTATAGTCTACTTTTGCTTTATATTTGCCATACATCTCTATGTATTTTTCGTCTATTCCCAAAGTATCGGCTATATCACATATAGGTTTCATCTTTGCATTTTGTGCAATCTCAATATCAGTTTTATACATGATAATCATCCCTTTTCCGTTTTTATCTTGCTTTTTATCATACCACACGTCCTAATAATTCTCAATAAAATACCATTTAATTTGACGCTCCATACCTTACATTTTTGTAACATATAAATCCTTTCCCAATACAAAAAATTTATAAGCATATAGATTTATATATGATAATATGATATAATACCATTTGTTTAAATGCGTCTGTAGCTCAGCTGGATAGAGTATTCGACTCCGACTCGAAAGGCCGTGGGTTCAAATCCCGCCAGACGCACCAAAAAGACCTATCTTTCATCAAGGGAAAGATAGGTCTTTTTATATACTTTAAATAATGCTATAATGAATGAGAATTATTTATATAATATACGGGGGAATAAGTCAAATGGAATCTGTTATTTTTGTGTTGTTAATTATTTTTAGCGCACTAATGTTTAATGAAATTTCATCATTAAAAAAACGTGTCAAAAGTCAAGAAGAACGAATAAATCAATTAGCCAAACTTACTGGTTATGATAATCTCTCATCTTATTGGGTTTCCGATGAAGTAAAAGAGCTCGCAACTCATCTGAAACGCACAGGAAAAGAAGTAGAGGCTGTTAAAAGAATTCGTAAACACACGCAAATGTCTTTACTTGAAGCTAAAAAATATGTAGATGCATTAGATTAAATTGGAACTAAGGACTTTTAAAAGATTATGAGCATTTTGCATAGTGTAAGTTCAAATACATCGCTAAAAATGTATTCGCATCATTTATTACCAACTCACTCAAAGGTAAGGCAATGAATATTGTTCTAATAGATAATTTAAAACAATATTCATTGCCTTTTCTCTTTGCCCTAACAAATTACAAGATTTTGGAAAGACCATGGTATAATTTAGACATAATCGCAACCAATCAATACCATTTGTCGTGTATATAGATGAGGACACTTTTAAGCAAAGGAGATGAAATAGATGGAAGATAGTCAAATCATTGAGCTCTACTGGAACCGTAGCGAAACTGCCATTTCGCAAACCGCCAAAAAATACGGCAATTATTGCAAAAGCATTGCAATGAATATTCTTGTAAATATAGAGGATGCAGATGAGTGCGTTAATGATACCTATTTACACGCATGGAACGCAATTCCGCCAAACCGTCCGTCATTCTTTCGAACATGGCTAGGGAAGATCACGCGCAACCTATCCCTTGACAGATATAAAAAAAACAGAGCGCAAAAGCGTGGCGGCGGTGAAATAGAGCTGCTTTTTTCAGAACTGGAAGCCTGCATCCCAGACATACACAATATCGAAAAGGAAATGGAAGATTTAGCGGTTGCACAGCATATCAGTGATTTTTTGAGAAATAGTTCAAAGGAAAACAGGCTTATTTTTCTAAGGCGATATTTCTATGGGGATTCTGTTTTACAGATTGCCGGACGTTTTGAAATCAGCGAAAGCAAGGTAAAGTCCTCCCTGTTTCGTACTCGAAACGCACTAAAAAAGTATCTGATGAAAGAGGGTGTACCAATATGAAAGGCGAAAAGTTGTTTCAAATTTTAGGACTTCTCGATGATGAACTTATAACGGAAGCAGAAGATGAAAAACTACCACAAAAAACAAACAATAAGATATGGATAAAATGGGGTGCTGCTGTTGCATGTGTAGCAATTATTATTTGCAGCGGCATTTGGTATTTAGATAATAATGACATATTTAAACCTAAAGCAGGATTAGGAAATAGCGGGCATGAAGATAGTTCTACATTTATGCACTATGCAGGTCCTATTTTGCCGCTTAATGTAGCTGGCGATACAAAGGATATTACCGCAGACAGAAATACACTATTTGATTTTTCACAATACGATAAAGATAACTATCTTGATGTGGTAAATTTACAGGTAACTGATCACTATACTCTGTATAATAATTCTACTAATGACAAAACCATATCGGTAATTTATCCTTTTATCAGCAGTTTAAATGATAGCAAAAATCTCGCTCCAACACTTTCTGCAAACGGTAAAAATCTGCAAACAAAGCTCCTTATAGGAGATTATACAGGCGGATTTACCGGCGTATATGGAGCTGACGGTCCTGACAGTAAAACACTAAACCTTGCAGATATAGAATCATGGGAGGGATACAAGGCACTTCTTTCAGATGGTAAATATTTTGAAGCAGCACAGGGTAAAAAGATGTTTACAGACCAAACCGTGACAGTTTACACCTTTGAAAATGTAGAATATCCAGAAAAATATGATGCCGCAACGCTTGCTATGAAATTTGTCTTGCCAAAGGAATCTAAAGTTCTTACCTATGGAATGAATGGTGCAAGTATTAATACACAAACACGGCTTCATCACTATGACTATTTTATTGCCCATTCACAAGGAGAACGGGTAATTGTTCTAGGTGAGCCCCCTGCTAAATATACCATTGATGGTTATGAGAACGGAGCCTGCAAGAAGAAAATTACTGGCTTCTCAGCAACAGTAAAAAAAGAAACCATGCTTTTATCCGAAGTTATCAAGGAATGCATGGCGGAATTCTTAAATGAATATATAAGACAAGATGGCATATCTCCCCTTGTCACAAATGACATTTCCTACCGTGCGGTTATCTCCATGCTTAAATACACCAGTTTGGGTGATGAACCAAAAGATCGCTATGAATTGAACAGACTCGATGATATAATTGGTGAGAGTTTTTCCACAGATAGGGTAATGTATCTGTCTGCACAAATTACAATACCAGCAGGACAATGTGTAGAACTTGAAGGCCATTTTATAAAGGGCGCAAACTATGATTTTTGCTGTACAGGTCGAAAAGAAAATCGAGGAGTTAATGGCTACGATATGATGACAACACTTGGTAGTCATTTAGAATTTATAGGACAGACAGCTAAAATCCAATTGCCAGAATGCTATGAGATCATTCGTCAAAATTTCGGTTTTGATATACCAAACAACATCAACGAGGTAGATCTTGATACAACGCATGAACGTTATTATATTGAAATCAGAAAAAAAACACCGACAGATTGATCGGTTACATCTTTATAGCAATACCAAAATATCAATCCCACTCTTATATTCTTTTTCGATGATCTTAGTAATTTTACTATCAGACACTTTTTATTTAATTTTAAGAATGATATTGGAGATTTTCGCACTATTTGTTAAAAAACTGTGAAATGTGTTTTCAAGTCATGTATAAGGTGTTATAATCAACTTGACAATTTTTTTGCTGAAAGGAATGAAGACAGAGTGAATTTAAGAGTGGTTATAGTAGATAATAGCTATAATGCTAGAAGAGACATAGATTCAAAGATAAAATGGGTGGAAAATGATTTTCAACTAGTTGGAGAGGCTAATAATGGTGAAGAGGCCCTATCCCTTCTTCCGTATGTATCCCCCCACGTTGTATTTACAGAGATACGTATGCCTAAAATGGACGGCATTACCTTCATTGAAACAGCAAAAAAGCGCTGGCCAAATATTAAATATGTTATAGTAAGCAATTATGACAATTTTGATTATCTAAGGCAAGCCATGAAAGTAGGGGCATATGACTATATCCTGAAACCAGCAAAGCCAGAAGAGATAAACCAAGTACTTTTACGGGCAAAACTCGAAATTGAAACAGGCGTAAGGAGATTTTTTTGACAACAAGCGCTGAAAGATATATTCAGCGCTTGTTATTTTACTGTTACGGTTACCTCTTGAGGTTCCATGGATACCATTCTAACTCCCGATGGCAATTCAGCCTTAACGGGCAGTTTCTTTTTACCCCTAGATACTCCTCCCGCATCTACATATAAACGTATTAGTTGATTTTCAAGACTATCTACCGTAGATTTTACCCCTGCAACTGTAATATTGGCAGCACTTGTATCTAGCTGTACTACCTTACCTTCTCCTATATTTACAACATCTATCTTGTTTATAGATACCTGTTTTTGCACCTCTGCTTCCTTTATACGCACCAAAACATCTACCTGTAAAGGCTGAGTTGGTTCTACATATAGTTTGTTATTAACCTGCAATTTTACAGTCTTTTGTATATCGCTATAGGCTCCTTCAACATCCACTATATCAGTAGATATGGATTTTATCCCATCTAACAATGCCTTTTCTCCACTTATCACTATATCCTTTGGCCTAACTTCCACTCCCGCCACCTCATAACCGGTAGCAGGTGTCCCTGTTATATTAGCTTCTATTGGAACAGTTTTCTTTGGATATATAGGTATGTTTACTATGGCATAATCCTGGGATGTCTTTATATATCTTGAACTAATTTCCTTATCATCCTTGTCAAGAATCTTTATAGGCAATGATACCTCTACAGGTTCCTTGTTACCTTTAAGTTCCATTATCAACCTTGCCTGCACAATTTTGTCTATCAATAATTGCGGACCCTGAATCCGTATGCTATCGGGCTTGATTGTATATGGCTGTACTTGATAACCTGAAGCCTCCTCCCCATCTATTTTTACTTCAATGGGCAGTTCTTTTGTTACTAGCCTGTTTATGAGAATTTCTCTCACAGGCTGCTTTTCAACCCTTATCCCAGATGGTACCCCCCCTATTTCCACCGGCAATTTATATTCTCCAGGTCTATCGATATCTGACAGATCTATATACCCTTCAAGATTTTCTTCATCCACCTTGTTCAAATCCCTAGCCCGTCCACGAAGCCTAGCACTAACCGGCTCTTCCGCATCATAAACCAATGTAAGCCCTTTTGCCCTAAGATCCGTTTCACTCTTTGTTTTTACCGGTATATCTACATAGTTTCTCGATATCTCGGGATTTTCCTCTCCTATTGCGATGAACCATAATATTATTGCAAATATAAGTGATATTATTTTTAATGGTAAATTATTACTTAATCTGCTGCTTTTCATGTCTTGCCCTCCACTTTTTAAGACTAAATGTCCTGCTTTGCTCCCTTTGGAGCCCATAAGCCTTACCCAGTATCTCCTTTAATGTTTTGGGGTCTAGATAACGGGTCAATTTACCATCGCTAGCTACCGAAATTATACCTGTTTCCTCAGATACTATTATAGCTAAGGCATCGGAATTTTCAGAAATACCCAGCGCTGCCCTATGCCTCGTACCTAACTGCTTACTCAGATTAGGATTTTCGGTAAGGGGAAGAAAACATCCCGCAGCTGCAATGCGATCATCTCTTATTATCACTGCACCATCATGTAGTGGAGTATTTGGCACAAATATATTCTCCAAAAGAGGCTGACTAACCTCTCCACCTATCCTTACTCCGGTTTCGATAACATCATTTACACCTGTCTTACGCTCTATTACAATAAGAGCACCTATCTTATTTTTAGCCAAGTTTTGTACAGCCCTAGTAATTTCCCCTATAACCACCGATACATCCCTACTGTCATTTTGAGTGAAAACACCCTTTTCAAAGATTTTCCCCCGGCCTATCTGCTCTAGTGCCCGTCTAAGCTCAGGTTGAAATACTATGAGCAATGCAATTACACCTACAGTGGCAGTGTTTTTTAAAATCCAATACAAAGTTGTCAATCTCAAAACATGACTAAGCCACGTAACAATAAGCAAAACCGCGAGTCCCTTAAGTACCTGCTCTGCCCGTGTTTCCTTGATAAGCAGTATTGCTCTATACAGTATATATGCAACAAGTAATATATCTATGGTATGACGTATAACATCGGGAAAACGAAAATAAGGCTCCAATAAATATATAATATTAGAAATCCAATGCCACATAGGCCAAAACACCTCGCCCTTGTTAAATACGTATCTATTATATAACACTTTTGTACATTTATGAAATATGTTTACCTCTTTGTCTCTATTTTAAAACAATATCGACTTTTCTGCCACATTTTTTACACCTTTCGTCTTCTAAATTTAGTATAATGGTATCATATCTTCTATCCACGAGTAAATTATTACACTCAGGGCAATAGGTATTTCTATCCCTGCCTTGTATATTTCCCATATATACATAATTTAGATATTTTTTTGCTGTATCGTATAGTTTTTGTATGCTATCTAAGGGTGTAGGCTCCATATTCATCTTATAATTCGGAAAATATCTTGTTATGTGCAGAGGAATATTTTTATTTATATCCGCCAACCATTTGGCTAGTTCCATCATTTGCTCAATACTATCGTTTAATCCTGGTATTACAAGATTCGTAACCTCTACATGACATCCTTCACTGGCCAGTGCTACCGTATTCTTTACATATCTAAGGCTGCCATTACATACCTTCCTGTAAAATTCCTCAGTATATCCTTTCACATCTATATTCATGGCATCTATATATGGCAACATCATCTCAAGGGGCTCCTTATTTATAAAGCCATTGGTAACAAGCACATTCTTTAGACCCTGTTCTTGCGACAATTGCATGGTATCAAGCACATATTCATACCATATAACCGGTTCGTTATACGTAAATGCTATGCCTATTGCATCCTCCCTTAACGCCATATCCACTAGCTCATCTGGCCATAATTCTACTGTCTCCGGAGTATCATGGGCAATCTCCCAGTTTTGGCAAAACTGACAATCCAGATTGCAATTTACTCCTCCTACCGATAATATGTTATTACCTGGATAAAAATGATACAATGGTTTTTTCTCCATTGGATCCATTGCTATGGCAGATACCTTCCCATAACCTACAGGCTCCAACCTGCCCATTGTATTCAATCTCTCATTGCAAATCCCCGTATGTCCTGAAGGAATAATACACCTATGGGGACAAAGAAGACACTCTACCCCATCCCCTACCCGTTTATAAAACAAAGCTTCCCTCATGTATATCCCCCTATCTCCCATGCCTTATTACCCTAAACCTTTCTACGGCATATGATTCTTCCGGAGGTATGCCTCCCTTGCTCAATGCAATGCTTATCTGCTCCTCCGGCGTATCAACACCTTCAAGATTGGGCAGCAATACTCCCCTTCTATGCCCTTTTTTTACTATAACGCCATACTCCTCTGCGTTTAGCGATTCTATCGATTCAACTTCTTCCGGCTGGCTCAATACATCTACTGAATATGACAAATGGGAAAGTTCTGATTTTTCTACGGGAAAAAATCGTGGATCGCTGGTAGCAGCACTTATGGCATTACATATAATCTCCTCGGCTATATTGTCTCTTACAGGAGCTATCGTCCCTATACATCCCCGAAGTGCACCGTCTTTCTTTATAGATACAAATACGGCAGCCCGTTTATATAGCATATCTTCTGGAAGCTTTTTATCAGGTTTTATGACCCTATCCTCAAGCACATATGCCTCTACCGCATTTTTGGCTAGATTTACATATGTATCTTCCATCCCTATCCTAGCTACCATATATCCTACACCAAAGTCGTCCTGATAGGATAATACTGTAGGGGATATGCAATAATTCTTTAATGCTCCAAAAACGGTTAATATAGCCCTTAGCCCACATTCGCCTCCTTCCTCAATCATATGCTTGTCCATATTTAGAAGGCCCTCTCCATCACCTTTGCCCACAAGTTTTACTATTTCATTGTCCAGCTTCGGACCCATGGGATGAAATCCATATGGTCCATCTACCTTTAATCTATGGGATAGATCACCACTCGATATAATTACTACGTCACTATCTCCTTTTTCTACTGAAGATTGTATTGCCGCTCCAAATCTATACATATCTTCATAGGAAACAAGTGGTGTAGTGATATGGAGCAATCTGAAATCCTTATAATGCCGGGTTATAAAATAAAGTGGCACCATTGCTCCCCATTCCAATTCAATAGACATACCATATGCATCTGCCATTTTCCGATTCAATACCACACAATCGATGTCCTTTATTTTACTATAATCCATTATACCCTCTATAAGATTATCGTCATTTTGAAACTGCATCGATAGTGTTGGAAGCCCAAATCGTGAAAAATCTCCCGATAGTGTATGTTCTCCTAATATGGTTATAACATCCTGAAATGCTGGACCGTGAGGCGTAATGAGTATTATTGTGTCAGGCTTCATTTCACCTATCTCAACTGCACACATATCAAGGGTCTCTATGGTATGCTCTACCTTTTTCTCTTCTCCTCTGCCTATCTCAGGTATTATAATGGGCGGGTGAGGCATCATATAAGCACCTAAAATTCTACCCATATATATCCCTCCTCGTATCTTAAGTGTATCATATATTGTAAAAAACATACACATATTTTACATAATAAAGTTACCAATATAGTGATCATATAGGAGGTAGATGATTATCTACCTCCTATATGATCACTATATTTATCTCGACTGGGCAAAATAATCCACAATACCACTGTATATAGCCCAGGCTACCTGTTCCTGATATTTAGGGTCTTTCAGCAACTGTTCCTCTTCCGGATTGGATAAAAATCCACATTCTACTAAGACGCTAGGAGCGGCTCCCGCCTTTAGTATGCGCAGATTATCCACAGGTTTTGCCTCCCTTTTATTACCCCTGCCCAGTACCTCTATAAGCTTTGACTGTATACACATTGCAAGTTTTTCCCCTTCAGCGCTCCCCTTCATATAAAAGGTTTGACCCCCATAGTACTGTGACTGTGAAAAATAATTTAGATGTATGCTTATAACTGCATCAGCATTGCTATTAGATATGATATCAATGCGCCGCTGCATATCCTGCCCTTTTTTCCTTATTAAATTACCCAATGAATCATATACCCCATCCTCATCTGTGCGAGTCATTATCACCTTTGCATTTTCTTTTTCAAAATATGCTTTAAGCTTGTTAGATATAGAGAGATTTATGGAATCCTCCTTTGTACCGTTTTTACTTACTGCTCCAGGATCTATACCACCATGTCCAGGGTCTATTACTATTATCCTACCCCTTATGGGGGATGCAAATGTAGCAATTGATTGGTCATCTATGATTTTTAATATGTACATACCTATAAGCAGGACACCTAGAAGCATCCAGAAAAGAAAAAGCCACCGCCTCTTTATAAAAAACACCTTCATAAAAAAACCCCCAAACAAACTATGCTATACTATGCATATTACATTAGATGCTTGACCTATGATTAGCTGTTAAAAAAACTTTGATGTATACCACATTATTATCTGAGCCCCTAAAAAGAGGCTTACCAAAGTACCCAGTGATAAAAATGGGCCAAATGGTATATATGATCCTTTTTTTATCTTCCCGGCGATTATAAGTATGAGAAATGTAATACCACCTATGTATATTGAAAATAAAATAGATAAAAGCACATACCTAAGCCCCATAAAAAGACCTACCATACCCATAAGCTTTACATCTCCGCCCCCCATCCCCTGCTTTTTAAACAATAAAAGGGATAGAATATCCATTAAAAGTATCACTCCTGCTCCCGCCAAACATCCATATATGCTGTCTAAAAAAGGCCTGCCCCATCCTATGAGATTAAATATCACGGCAGATACCATGCCAATTATGATAAGGGATGGGGGAATTATGGCATGATGTATGTCTATAACTGAAATTATTATAAGGATAGATATGAGTATACCATAGAATAAAAGCTCTATACCTATCCCAAACTTTAAATAAAGTGCAAGATAAAGCCCTCCCGTTAGGGCTTCCACTAGTGGATATTGAATTGAAATATGCTCACCGCAATACCTGCATCGCCCCTTTAAAAATATATAGCTTAGTATAGGCACCATATCAAGGGGCATAAGCCTATGAGTGCATACTGTACAATGGGATGGTGGATATGAGATGGACTCATCCCTTGGTATGCGATATATACATACATTGAAAAAGCTGCCTATAATGCTCCCCAGTATAAAGATTAAAACCGCCACCTATTCACCCCCCTAGTAAAAACACCAGCATATGCTGGTGTTAGTATAAAATAATTTTGTTATGATGGATTACTAGATTTTTGAACCACATTAACAGTTATTTTTCCATCAGTATCGATAGTAACTGTATATGTTCCAGTTACAGGCTCAGTTTTTTCTTTCCCATCGGTACCTGTACTTTTAGCTTTTAGTCCATTGGGCACTTCAGGCCAATCTTTTACATAATCTCCCGCTTTGTACCCACCTTCCGTTGTTGCACTTTCATTACTATTCCATGTAACTGGCGCTTTCGGTACTCCCTCAGATGCTATGGCAGTCATAGCTGCACCCTCTAATACCCTTATGTTTGCCTCATGGGCAGTTTGGGCAGCCTTTGTTTGGGCATTGTTATACACCGGTATTGCAATAGCAGTCAATATGGCAATGATACCTATTACCACCATAAGCTCTACTAGGGTAAAGCCCTTATTCTTTTTGTTTTCTCTCTTCTGATTATTCTCTTTATACATATGTATCTCCCCTCCAACATATATTATTTTTTTATTATAATCCATCTATGCCGTTTTGACTAGATGGAAAACCATCATACCCCAGGTATATCTTCAGGCGGGAGCTTTGTCCAATCTATTATCTCCCATCCTGCATTTACAGGCTCTAAAAAGTGGGGCGGTGTATCATATGCCATCCTTGGATCATGCCTATATACCTTTTTATACCCGCTCACTACCTTTTTATTATATGACCCGGAATAATATGTGCCTACAGCCCCACGGTATTTCTGGGTTATAGCGCCTACCAGATACACCGTATCCAAGGCGGGAGCTGAATTGTAGTTCTCCAGCTCAAAGGACCAGTTGAGGGCAAAGATGGCAGCATGTATTGAGATTTTGTATGGTGCCACATTTCCCACCCACTCATAATTCCAATAGCTAGTTGATGGCCAATCCTGCTCCAGTATCCTTACAAATCCATTGGCTACAAGCCCTAGCATGTCGTCCGTCTGTTGTTCATTTCCTGCCGGATCAAAGGCGGGAGTATTGTATACAATGCCTCTAGTGGGCTGGGCATTCCTATATGAATCGGTAGGATCTTTTGCAGTAATATATATGTTATTTGCTGCTGCTATGGTCAATCTCCCCTTTAAGGTACCAGATATAAATACATTACCCATATATGTATCCCATTTATATCTAGGATCCTGGGTTTCCGTACCATCCACATATATTACACCATTAGATGGCAATGGACGATTATTATATCTCTTCCATTCGCCCTTATCCCCATCAAATGTCAACACATCCATACTACTTCCCTTTAAATATATGCAAGTACGTCCATTATAATAATGACCATTTATCTTTGCATGGGTCTTAAGCTGACTGTTTGAAGGTGGAAAAGTAAGGGGGGCTACTTTTTGTGGTATTCCTTCTTCATATACAGGGCGACTGCCATATGCTACATTTAATTTTCCCGAATAGGTTACCTTATTGTGAAATATTGGATTCCCATCTATATAAAGATCCCCATTTGTATGTATTGGACCGTAAACCTCATCACCTGTAACCCAATATACCCTTTTACCTTCGGTATTGAATTCATTATCACTTCCATATACACTTTGGACAAACTCCTTTTTACGTGTCTTTATCTGTATAGTTACCCTATTGGACGGATCCTCAATTAGCCACGCAGTACAGCGTATGGTTAATACGGGATAATTAGTTGTAGGTGGCTCCACCTGTATATAGTAGGCACCTGAATACCCATCCTGATTAAACTCTACTATGGCATTTGGTCTAAGCTCATCCCTTGAATATTCTTCTTTTTTATAATACTCGGAGTCCTTGTTTAAATGCCACATATATCTTGCTATACCCGCCTCAGCAATATTAAGTGCCTTGTTTTGTCCCGCATATTTTATATTGGAGACAGATTGATTTTGTACTACCAGTGCGACAGTAAAGGCAAGCAAGGTAGCTACAGATGCTATTATCACAACAATGGGCAGGGCTATACCAAAGTTATCTCTACTCATCCTTTTCATGGTTTCACCTTCATATTCACCCGCATCGATATCTGTGTAGAAATATCCACAGGCTTACTATGTTTATCCTCTTTTATCAACATATGAACTGCTATAATCTGTTTACCACTTTTAGATGCTGATAGGGAAAACACAGGTTCATCATCCTTATTGGCTATGTCCCTAGCAACTATTTTTTGATTATCATAGTCGCCATCCTCTTCTCTTATTAAATTTCCCCTATCCAACTTGTATAGGACTGTGTAATATGAAGCGGTATTAGGAACAGTTAAATATACCTTAAGCCCCTTTCCCGCATCCAATATCTCAATGGCATGCTCATTTTCCCTAGGGCTCCTTGCCTGTCTTACATCATCCTCTATTGTATAGAGGGCATTGTTAGCAGACTGCAAAGCATAGGACTGTACTGTAGCATATTTGTAGTTTGATACGGTAAAATGAGTAAAATTGAGTATAAGTACTAAAATTATTGACAGCAAAGACATGGCCAGTATAAGCTCAACCAGTGTAAAACCTTTTTTATCCATATATGTCTCACCTATTCTTTATCTCGATATACACTGTATTCTGTCCACCCTGTATCTCTATATTGGCTTCCAACTTCCACTTATCACCGTACCAATAGCTCTTGGGTCGATATATTTTGTACTTTCCCGGAGGCAAATCATTAAAAATCGCATATCCTGGAGAGCCATATATCCCTGTAATGGTTTGGGCCGAAAAATCAGATTTATCTCCATCCCAACTCTTATAACGTTCAATAAGTATTGGTAAACCGTTTATAGGCCACCCGTACCCATCCGTTACTATAACGGCCAAAGATGCACCGGCTTTATTTGGAACAAGCTCTACTACGTATTCGGATATGGAATGTCCATCCATATCCAATTGTATCCCATCCTGTACTCTAAATCTATGTTCATCCCCTACAATCTTTTCATAACCATCTGCTTTTACATTCACATAATAATACCCATTTTCGCCCTCATCTATGTATTCACTATCATCCAGCCCAATCCTTATACATCCATCATCCAAAGTTTCAGCACCTTTTATTATACATTCGTCTTTAGCACTATTTATTCCCTTTCTGTATATATCCACCTCTGCACCTGGTACCGGGTTATTATTTCCTACTACTTTTATGCAAGCATTTGCCCTTTTTAGATATATATCTATATCCTTTACCTGACCTGGAAAATCAAAAAAACCATTCCATGGCGCAGCCTTATCTTGTCTAAGGTCATATGACAGAAATCCACTGGCTATTATATTTAGGTTATAGGCACCACCCTGTTCTCCCCCACCAACCGGCCATAATTTATCCATTTTAACAAACCCATTTTCAATCTTCTTAGAAACCTTTGAGCCAAACGGTGTATCTAAAATAGCACTACCACTTGATACCTTTTTATTCTCATTATCGTATATATGTATCTGTATGCTGCAGGGTTTCTCCACCTCTATCCTATCATCTACGGTACCCCCCTCAGTTATTTGATAGTTTTTAAAGACCTGCTGTGGATGAATCATATATCCCATTGACTCCGCATCCACTTTTATCGTATATATATCCTCATCCAATCCCGCAAACAATACCTTACCGTTATCATTGGTATATAGCACCTGATGAAATATGTCCTCTTCATTGGTCTTAAACAACTCCACTTTAATGCCCTTAATAGGCTGTATATTGCTGTTTCCAACACTTTTCCATGCATGGCACACTGTTATGCGGAGGTTGCCTCCATCACAGAGCGTCTCTTCACCTTCTAGAGATATATTTGAGGCAAGGCTGGCGAGTTTCTCCAGCTTCTTAGTATAAGGATTTAAACAGCTTACCGTTACAATAATCCGCTTATAGTCATATGGAATCGGATCCTTTTCATTTAAACCATCAGCCGGATCATCTACCCAATCTACCTGAGTATCAACCCTATACTCAACCCCATCTATGGACTTTGCCATCTCTCCATCTATAATGCCGCTAGGGTTTGAGTCTACCACCCCCACTTTATCATATGGAAGGGAGCGGATATATTCCATCTGACTGTTTGCCAGATTATGTGCAACCACATCAAGTCGGTTTTTATTGGACTGTTTTGCAGCAAATGCAAATAGTGGAATTAAAGCCGTTGCAACTATAAAAAATATGGACATGGCTATCACTAATTCTACCATAGTAAACCCTTCACTGCCTTTTTTCATACTATCACCCTTAGACACTCCTCAAGGGAGGTTATACCCCTTCTTACCTTATCAAGGCCATCCTGCCTCAATGGTACCATACCACACCCTATTGCCCTGTCCTTTATTTCAAAGGCAGAACCCCTATTAAGTATAAGATGTTCAATTTCATCCGTCATTCTTAATACTTCAAATATGCCCATTCTCCCCTTATATCCTGTATAATTACAATGCAGACAGCCTTTGGGCTTATATAGATTTATACTATCCTCATCATCTCCCATGGGAAAATCAGGCACGCTATTTAGAATCTCATGTCTGGTTAGTGTATAGCTTGACTTGCAAAGGGGACATAAAACCCTTACAAGCCTTTGAGCCACTACTCCAACTAATGATGAAGCAGTAAGATATGGCTCTATCCCCATATCATTTAATCTGGTAACGGCACCTGCTGCATCGTTAGTATGAAGTGTTGAAAGTACCAAGTGTCCAGTCAATGCAGATTCTACTGCTATTCTGGCCGTTTCCTCGTCCCTTATCTCACCTACCATTATAATATCAGGATCGCTCCTTAGAATGGATCTGAGTCCTGATGCAAATGTCATACCGGCACGGGTATTTACCTGTATTTGGTTCAACCCCTCAAGGCGCCTCTCTATTGGATCCTCTATGGTGATTATATTCCTATCTTCCGAATTAAGCTCCACAAGCGTGGAATAAAGGGTCGTGCTCTTACCGCTCCCAGTGGGCCCTGTAACTAGTATAAATCCATATGGAAATCCTATTATATCCCTATAATGTCCAAGTTGATTTTTAGGAAACCCCAGCTCTTCTAGTGTAATAAGCTTTGAATTACGCTCTAAAAGCCGCATGGTAAGCTTTTCTCCATAGGCTGTAGGAAGTGAAGCAACCCTCACATCTATAATCTTGTCATCTACCTTTATACTCATTCTGCCATCCTGAGGTATACGCCTTTCAGCTATATCCATATTTCCCATTACCTTTAGCCTTGAAACTAAAGATGGGTGTATCTCCTTGGGCTGACGCATAGCCTCCTGCATCACTCCATCTATGCGGAAACGCACACGCATATCCTTTTCCTGGGGCTCTATATGTATATCGCTTGCAGAAGCATGCACCGCCTGCACAAATATCTGATTTGCAAGCTGCACTGCAGGTTTTTCACTACCCATATCCTGTTTAATATCCATATCGTCATAATCCACAACATCCATGGAACTATTCCCATATAAAAATGAATAGGCAGTAGATTTAATATTTTCATATTCTTCACCCCGCCCGTTAGACTCCCCTTTAGCCTCTGATAGTGAAAAATTATGAATAGCTGCCTTTAAATCGCTATCGGCTATTACCACAGGTTCTATATCATAACCTGTCAATATCCTAAGATCATCTACTGCTATCACATCACTAGGATTTAGCATAGCAACCTGCAAATACTGACCATTAAAACGTATGGGCAATGCCTGATATTGGGCAGCCAGTTCAGCAGATAACAGTCCGACAGCATTTTTATCTATGGATAGATCATTTAGCGATATAAAGGGTACACCGGATATATGTGCCAACGCCCGGGCTACCTGTTCTTCTGTGCAATATCCCATATCTACCAATAACTGACCCAGCCTTACCCGTCTTCCAACTTCTAAACCCTTTTTTTGAGTCTCCAGAGCCCTTTTTAACTGTTTATCTGTAATTATATGATTATTCTTTAGGTACTCACCTATATAGCTTATCTCCATCAATTATCACCCTGTTTATCCGAATTTTCCTGCCTATAAAAGGCTCTGCATGACATATTCACATTGAGCTCACTCGTATCAGATTGCCGTCCCATTGAAATACTATCAATCCTTATCAGCCTGTTATATCCATCTAACGCATCTAAAAAATTCAGTAGGGAAAAATAATTAGCATCTATTGTAATGCTCATGGGCATCGCTACAAAGCCTTCCGACGGCTCACTACCGTCAAAACTTATATGTTTAAGACGTGCCCCAGATGCATTTAAAAGCCTATCCATATCTTTTATAATATCCTGTTCGTCAGGCGTATCTGGTATCAATCTCCCATATAGTGCTAATTTTTGCTCAAATTGAGGATAATCTTCCTTTAGCTTGTTTAATACCTGAAGCCTTACCTGTGATTTTAGTAAATCGTCTTGAGCCATAGTAATTTTATACTGTATATCCCCTATATTTTTATATTCTAAATATACTATAATTGCAAAACATGTCACTGTAATGATAAGTAAAACCAATAAAATTTGATTGGATACCGATTTATTTACCATCTTCATCCCTATCGCCCGCCTTTAATATAGCCCTTATTTCAAATTGTACAATCCCTTGGTCATCCATATTCGTATAATCGGAAAATTCACACGATACATCTTCCCATAGAACGCTTGTTTTTAATTGATCGATAAATTCTGATACCGCCCCATGGCTATGGGAAAAACCCCGTATAGTGATATTTCCTTCATCAGAAAAACTTCCATCCATCCCATCTAGCCACACACCATATGGCGTGCAGTATCCTACTTCTCCCATGATTTTCTTCCAATCTATTCTAGGATCTCCTGCTTTCTTTATGGTGCTTTCGAGCATATCCATATCTCTCTTAGCCGTTTCATATTGTCCCATTTTATTTATCTGTTGCTCCATTATGCCCTTTTGCTGCTCCAATCTGTCATTCTCAAGCTTTAATGACACTTCATATACCTTCATAATTGATAAAGCAGCTATCCCTATTAAAAACGCTATAATTATTGCTATTATATATATCCTTTGAATATACTTTTTGTGTTGCTCTAACCTTATTTCCTGTGGCAAAAGACTAATATTGTCTTTAAGGGGTATCATAAGCCAATCCCCCTCAAAGCCAAACTGGTCTCCACCGCCGTATTATATGCAGATTTTAATGGAACTACTGGAATGGATAGGGCACTTTCAAGAGGCGCTATAGTATCATTTACACATCGCGGTTGACCGCATAAAAACACCTTCTGTATATCAACTGATTGAGAATGGGTCTGGTAATATTTTATGGAGGACACTACCTCAGATATTTCCTTGTGCATTCCTTTATCTGGTTCAATATTCGAAGGAGCATTTACAGAAAAATGCCTTGCAAGACGGGGTATGCCATTTTGGATAATAAGTATAGCTCCATTCCCGTCGAAGAGATGAACCATCGCCACGCCACTATTTTGTGCCTCCAGAGGCAACATTCTTAAAAGTGCAATGGGTAGATAATCAATATCGGATATATCTAACCCTGACTCTGAAAAAGCTACTATGAAATCATTCACCATCTTTTTAGATGCAGCCACCATCAAAGCCTCCAGCTGTTCACCCTGCTCGCCCTTTTTTCGGTCCACTATTATATAATCTAATACCACATCCTCTACAGGCATAGGAATATACTCCTGAGCTTGATATTTTACAAAGCCTGCCAACTTGTCCTCAGGAAGATCAGGGAAATATGCAAATCTTGCAATCACGCCACTGTTCGATATGCCAAGTATTATATTATCCTTGCCTAGTTTATACTTAGACCACATGCCCTTTATCCCTTCTGAAACCTTATAGACATCCAATATTATGCCATCTTTTACTGCCCCATCAGGCAAGGGATACTCAAATTCACCCCTACATACTGGCTTTTTCTGTACCTTTTCAAAGGATACAGCCCTTATTATATGATCATATACAACAACACCTATAGCCTTCCTGCGTAAAACTCTCATGTTAACCTCCTATTTGCGTTACAGCAGTAAATATGGGCATATACAAGGAAATGAGTATTGTACCTATCAACACACCTACTATAATGAGCATAAGTGGCTCTATAACAGATGTAAGATTTTTTGCCATGGTAACCACTTCATCTTCATAAAATTCCGCAATACGCTTTAACAGATTAGGAAGATTTCCCGTTTCTTCGCCTACAGCCATCATCTGTATCATCATGGGAGGAAATACAGCATGTTGCCCCAAAGGCTGGGATATATTTTTCCCCTCCTGTATGTAATTGGCTGCATCCATTACCCCTTCCTGAATTATAATACTGCCAGATGACAGACCGGCTTGATTTAATGCCTGCACCACTGGTATTCCACTATCTAACAGAGTAGCAAAGGTACGGGAAAAACGTGCTATTATGGTCCGATGATATAATGGTCCAAACCCTGGCATCCTAAGGCGCATCTGCTCCCAGCGTTTCTTACCAACCGGACTTTTTCTATATGCTTTTATTCCCGTAACAACTGCTACAATGGAAAATATCCATATGTACCAGTACTGCCTGAGGGAATTAGACATGGACATCACACCGCGAGTTAGGGCAGGTAATTCCATATCTGGCGGGAAAAAGTCTTTAAATAGTGGCACTAAAAAATAAAGCATTCCAAAAAACATCATAAAGGAAAAAAGCAATACCATCATGGGATATGAAGTGGCAGAACGCACATTATCATTTAAAGACTTTTCCTTTTGTAATTGATCAGATAATCTCTCAAGCATCTCACCTAAAGCACCGCTAGTCTCCCCAGCCTTTACCATACCTATATATAATGAAGAAAATATATCGGGATATGCCTCCATAGCATCACTTAATGCCATTCCACCCTCTACATTAGCAGCAATATCTTTAATAGCTGCCTTAAGAGTAGGGTTTTCAGACTGGCTACTTAATGTATACAATGATCTAGTAATAGGTATGCCTGCATCTATCATAGATGCAAACTGACGGCTAAATAGACTTATATCTCCTAATTTTACCTTTTTTGATTTCTTTAAAAAAGCTATACGTTGCTCCTTTTTATCGGGTTTTATATCTATTACACGGGCATCCATTCTCTTAAGTCTATCTACCACTTCACCTTCACCATCAGCTTTTATATTTCCTGTTATTATCTGACCGGATTTGTTTATAGCCTCATATGCATAATTCTGCAACTTTTATTCACCACCATCCTATATAAATGGATTATAAAAACAAACCATTTCCAATACCCTGATTTATTATTATCCGTTCAAGTTCCTGCCTATCTACACAGTTTTCAAAGGCATCCTCCCTAGTAATCTTACCTGAAACATATAACTTTCCAAGGGACTGATCCATGGTCTGCATGCCCATGGCACCATTTGTCTGTATGACAGTATACAATTGATGTTCCTTATTATCACGTATAAGATTGCGCACTGGAGGACAGCCTAGCATAAGCTCAACAGCAAGCACTCTACCCTTACCTGAAGCATGGGGAATGAGTTTTTGAGATATGACCGCCTGTAGGGAATTTGCAAGCTGCTGCCTTACCTGCTCCCGTTCATCATGGCTAAATATATCCACTATCCTGCTTATGGTGAGGGGGGCTGTCTGGGTATGCAGAGTAGATAATACCAAATGCCCTGTCTCCGCCGCTGTAAGGGCAACGGATACGCTTGATAAATCCCTCATCTCCCCAATCAGTATAACATCCGGATCATGCCGTAATACATGTCTTAACGCCTCTGAAAACGAATGGGTATCCACTCCCACCTCCCTTTGGCGGACTATGGACTTTTTATGCCTATGTAAAAACTCTATAGGATCCTCTATGGTAACTATATTAAGACTCCTACTATTATTCATAAGTTCTATCATAGAAGCAAGGGTAGTGGATTTACCACTACCTGTAGGACCTGTAACTAGTACTAAGCCACTTTTTAAAGTACATAATCTTTCAACTGCCTGCGGCAAACCCAATTTTTTTATATCCGGTACATCATAGGGCACCACTCTAAATACTGCCGCTAGGCTCCCACGTTGATACATAATATTACCTCTAAACCTGGCAAGGGAAGGAATAGAATATGAAAAATCCAGCTCAAGATCATGCTTTAATTGGTATATCTGCTCATCTGTAAGTATGGAAAAGAGCATCTCCTCCAGGCTTTCAGGTGTTAGTAAAGGATAGTCCTGTGGAATAAGGAGCCCATCTATACGTATATATGGTGATGCCCCTGCTACCAGATGCAGATCTGACGCCTTCTTATTTACAGTCAACTCTAAAAGCTCATTTATATCCATATTTAATTTTCCCCCTCAGTGGGAATCTCGCTTGGCTGTTCACGAGAAACTATATTTTCTGGTATGTCCAGTTTGCTTATAAGTTCCTTCACCTTTTCTATGGATTCCAAGGTACCTTGAACCCATATACTATTTAGATTTCCCTCTACTACTATGACCTCTACAGGTAGAGACAATTGCCGTATCTTTTCATTTAATGCATCTGAAGATATGTATCTTAAATCAAACTTTGTAATTTGCATATCCAAAAAGAAATCCTTCTTAAGAGTTTCATAATTTCCTACAATTATTACATTATTCTGCCTTGTATACCCCATTCCCTGGGACTGTATCACATATTCCATAGCCTCATATACTGGCACATCTTTAAGCTCTATATTTACCTTTGAAGAACTATTCTCAAGGAGCATAATATTTATGTCCATGATATTTGAAAACATATTTAATACATCATAAAGCGCTGCTCCCTTTATATTTATGGTTACATTATTTTGTGTGCTGTTATTAACCTGTCCTGTGGAGCTTAATCTAAGACTTTGCCCAGGATATATAATGTTTTTATCCTTTAAACCATTTAGGCTTATGATATCATCCATGGGCACTCCTACACTGCGTGAAATCTTCTGCAATGTATCTCCTTTTTTTACTATGTACAAGCGCTCCCCAGGACCATCACTGTAGGCGGGAGAAGGGAACAGCCCAAGGGTAAATACTGCTACCATAATATATATATATATGACCTTTAGTCGTATACTTATTTTTCTTTTCATATCTATTCTCCCCCTGTCTGAACATTAGCATATGAAGAGATGTCTATCTTGATGTTCTCCCCATCCTTTTTTAAATATATATAATCATATCCTATTTCATCCACTTGCCATTTGCCTTCCAGTTTATCTCCTATAGAGAGTATAAGCGACCTGTTATCAATCTCCACTATAGCCTGATCTTTTCCGTTATCAGTAATAATAGTGCCTAAAAGTTTTACAGGTGGAACAAAAGGATCTCTGATCTCTTTTTTTATCTCATTGTTTGTCTGAGGCTCTACTGAAAACTTGGCATTATCTTCATCCGTCTCAACGATATTAGGCAACCCTTCATCTATGTCCGGTACTTCAGACGGTGATTTTTCTTTGCATCCTGAAATAAATATCATAAAGCATACTGTTAAAAAAACTATAAAACATCTAATCCTCTTCATTCCCCTATAAACTCCCTCTTTATACCATAATTCAATCCTGTTTTTGGGACTTTTGCCCTATATATTTAATTATATAGTATATTTTAATATTTTAAAAGATATTATATAGAAAATTGGTTAGTAATGAACTGAGTTATATACTTATCTGTAGATTATAAATTTAAGATATTACAATATTAACGATTTATATAAAAAAGATACCCTCTAGTTTAGGGTACCTATAATATTTAAATTATAAACCGCAGGCAAATTGTCCGGTACATTAATGGGCATAATCCTGCTCCTTTAACCTATAATCATCCACCAGATCCTGGAGACTTATCGAATCTACTATATCGTTTATACTTTCGCCTATCCGCTTCCAAATATATTTTGTGACGCAACTATCATACCTATCACATTTACCAACACTCTCGTCTAGTATACAATCCACTGGAGCAAGATCTCCTTCAAGTACCCTTAATATCTGTCCTACTGTAATATCCTGTGGAGAGGATACAAGCTCATACCCCCCCTGCATACCCCTTATACTTTTTACCAATCCCATCTTCCTTAAAGCAGAAAAAATTTGTTCTAAATATTTTTCTGATATATCTTGATTCATAGCTATATCCTTTAAAGGTATAGGTGCTTTAGGATAATGGAGAGCCAATTCAAACATTGCCCTTACTCCATACCGCCCTTTAGTCGATAATTTCATATTGATGTATCCACTCCTTTTGAATTCCTAGTTATCCAGTATGTTTTTTGTATTATAATACTATATAAAATTAATCCTGTCAATAAAAACATAAACTAGCTTCAATTCATGAATTGTACGATCTCGAAAACTCTGAGAGCTTTATTTCGCTATATTTCAAGGTTCAGCTTTTTAGCTTCACCCCTATTTTTGCTTAATTTAAGCTTTAAAATTTCCAACAAAAACTTACTTATTGCTAAAATTGTCTTCATCCCAAGCTTTAATTTCTATAGGCTATCCCCCACTTATTTTTTTAGATGCTAAATCCCTATCAAAGAAATATAAGACTTGCTAGATATAACAGGTGGTGGTATGATTAGGATGGAATAGTAATATTTTGATATCCATAGTAATTGAAATTCGATTTTAAAATAGACATTGAACATGTGCACAAGAATAACTGTGATACCACCTATTCATTTTAATATATCACAATAGCAGGAAAATTATTATTAGTATTCTTTAACCAGCATACAAAACCATGCTTCTTTAGCATTATTTAATTGTAGAGATGAGCAATCGATGAATAGAAAAATATGGTGAGCACATATGAAAGTACAACAGACGGCTTATATCAAGGAACAACTTATATGCATAGATATTTAAGCGATGTTGTTAACAGATATACACCAATAAAAAAGTAATTAAATATTTATATCGAAAGGGAATTATAAATGATAAGTAATAACAAGTGCACAAGCATAAATATAATTTTATTGATGACTATATCTATCCTAGCTTTCTCACTGATGGGTTGCCAAAAATCGCCGAAGGATTCTAGTACTAAGATAGATTCTCAACCAGATACCTTGACAGCAGAATTTTTAGAGAAATACTCAGGCTATTTTGATGATAGATGGGTACCTAGCAAAATACTAAATTATAGAGAAGAGGGAGAATTTGCAATTGAGGATTTTGAAAATCATATCATGGGATATATCCAAAAAGTAGGAAATAACACGATTAAGGTCGATGATGTAGAATGGATATTAGATAAAAAGGAGCCTAACGGTTTTCGCATTAAAAATAATAGTGATAATATAGTAGAATACAAATTAGATGATAATTGCAGGATATGGCTTCTAGCCGATTCAGCTACAATGTATCAGATCTCTCTACTAGATTTAAAAAGGTATTTTGAAAAACATGATTATGAAAGTAAAATTTGGCATTTTTCCATAGTAGATGACAAAATAATGTATATAGTAGAACAGTATAGACCGTGACCTTGCCAACAGGATACTTGGTACAAAATTGAATTTTTCATTCAATTGATTTAGCATATTTGTCCTTGTAGTCATCTTTTTTGTTAGCCTATCAGTGCTTATATGCCTTTAAAAAACTCATATTGCCCAGCCTATAGCAAACTTTCACTACCAAGTTAATATCTATGTTAAACACACAAAAAGCTATAGGTGATGAATTTTAACACCGCCTATAGCTTTTTTACATCTATATAAGTAAATCTAATTCATCAACAAACTTATCAAACATATCTATAGCTTCATCTATAGGTCTAGGCGTTGACACATCCACCCCAGCTCTCTTTAATAGCTCAACTGGATAATCAGATCCTCCACTCGATAAGAACTCTATATATTGATCAACTGCACCTTCTTTTCCATCCAGTATCCCCTTAGCTAAGGTCGATGCTGCAGAAAAACCTATGGCATATTTGTAGACATAAAAAGAGGAATAGAAATGGGGAATTCGAGCCCATTCCATCGCTATCTCTTTATCTATTACAATATTATCTCCATGATATTTCTTATTCAGATCGTAATATATGCTGCATAGATTCTCACAGGTCAGAGGGGTACCAGCTAAGATTTCACCATGTACTATGCGCTCAAATTCTGCAAACATAGTTTGTCTAAATACAGTACCTTTAAATCCCTCTAGATAGTTATTTATGATATATGCTCTAGTCGCCCTGTCATCTATAGTGTCGAGAAGATAGTGAGTTAAAAGTATCTCATTTAAAGTGGATGCCACCTCTGCAACAAAGATCCTATAGCCTGCAAGTGGATAGGGCTGATTCTTATTTGAATGGTAGCTGTGCATGGCATGCCCCATCTCGTGTGCCAGTGTAAATACACTATTTAGATTATCTTGATAGCTCATAAGTACATAGGGGTGGGTATCATAACAACCCCAAGAGTATGCACCACTGGTCTTTCCTATGTTTTCATACGTGTCTATCCAACCGGCATCAAAACCCTCTTTTAGTATCTCTATATACTTCTCTCCTAGTGGCTCCAGTGCCTTTGCAACCATATCTTTAGCCTCTTCATAGCAGATCTTCATATCCACATCCTCTACAAAAGGGACATATATATCATACATGTGTAACTCGTCTAGCCCCAGTGCACGCTTCCTGAGATCTAGATATCTATACATGGACCCTAAGTTGTCCTCCACCGTCTCTATCAGTCTATCATATACCTCTACCTTCACATTATCTCCAGACAGAGCCGCCTCAAGACTTGAATTATATCTTCTAGTATTAGATATAAACATATCCTTTTTGAGGTTGGATACAAATGTGGTCGCCAAGGTGTTCCTCTGCTTGCCATAGGTATCATATAGCGCCCTAAAGGCGTCTTCTCTAACTCTTCTATCTTTGCTCTCTAGGAAGGCTATATATCTGCCCTTAGTTAGCTCCACCTCTTCCCCATCTTCATCTTTAATATGTGGGAACTTTATATCTGCATCGTTTATCATAGAGAATATTTGTGCCGGCGCATCGCATACTTCCCCCGCCATAGCAAGTATCTGCTCCTCTTCGGGCGAGAGCACATGAGCTTTTTCCCTAAGTATTTCATTTAGAAACTGCCTATATACATCAAAACCTCTATCTTCTTTGACCCATCCCTTGAGCACTTCCTCATCTATTGTTAGTATCTCTGGTACTATATAGGAAGACGCACTTCCAAACTCGACCAATAAGGTCTGTGCCCTATCGCTGAGAGCCTGATATTTCGAATTTGAATTATCCTCATCCTTTCTCATTCGGGCATAGACAAATAACCTCTCTAATATACGCTGGGTTTCATAATAGTGATTGAGCGCCTCTAGAAGTTCATGAGCATCAGAGCTCAACCTATCTCTATAGCCCTCTATCTCTGATATTGCAGATTTCGCCGCCTGGTAATCCTCTTCCCATTTGCCCTCATTAGAGTATATATCTTCTAGCTTCCACTTAAATTTATTGTCTATCTCATCTCTCCTAGGCAATACATTATTTGACAAATTACCATCCCTCTCCTCTTGTGCTTTAATTTACTATATTCTATACATTATAATAAGATTTTATCATAAATACTAATTTTCATGCAACGATAACCTTATAGTTCTGCGATTCATAATTTTAAAATAAATAATACAATATAAATTGAGGCACATTAAAATGCAAAACATACAAAAAGCTAAAAGATGGTATAGATGATTATATTTATTTTTATGACTATAAGAAATTACAAAAAGACAGCTAGTTTAAAACTAGCTGTCTCCCATCACTATATTTACTTCATGGCTACAGCCATCATCGATCAAGGGTATAAAATCTTGATCTATAACATCTCCATCCACTTCTATCCTTTCAACTCCATAGACTACATGGTTGAAATTCTGTACCTTTATCTCATAGATAGATTTTCCATATCTATATACTATGCTAAATTTAGACCACTCAGAAGGTATACATGGATTTATTATAAGTTTATCCTCTATCTTTTTAAAACCTAATATTCCTTCCAAAGCAACCTTATAGGCCCAGGAAGCCGATCCAGTATACCATGTCCATCCTCCCCTGCCTTCATTGGGTGGATAGGAATATACATCTGCCGCTACTACATAGGGCTCCACTTTGTATCTATTACATTCCATAAGCGTTCGGGTATGGTTTATGGGATTTAGCATATGAAAAAGCCTTTCTGCCTTATCCCCTTTTCCCATCTTTGCAAATGCCCATATCGCCCACATAGCGGCATGGGTATACTGCCCTCCATTCTCCCTTACACCTGGTACATATCCTTTTATATATCCAGGCTCTAATTCTGACTTCTCAAAAGGAGGAGTTAAAAGCCTTATAATACCCAATTCCCTATCCACAAGATAATGTTCCATGGACCGCATGGCTTCATTTACCCGGGCAGATCTTCCCCCACCTGATATAACACTCCATGACTGGGATATAGAATCTATTTGACACTCCTCATTTTGTTCCGAGCCAAGGGGAGTACCATCATCAAAATACGCCCTCCTATACCACCCTCCATCCCAGGCATTTTTCTCTACAGCTTCTAAGAGTTTTTTTGATGTATCTTGGTACCTTTCTCCATTTGCATTATCATTTACCCTGTAACATATGGGAATAAAACGATTGAGTACTGCATATAAAAACCAACCTAACCATACACTCTGACCCTTGCCTTCTATGCCCACCTTGTCCATACCATCATTCCAGTCCCCTCCGCCCATGAGTGGTAATCCCTTATCTCCAAATTGAAGCGATATATCTATTGCCTGTAGGCAATGTTGATATAGTGTTGCCTTTGCCGAGGATATCTCAGGTACTGAATATCTATCATGTTCATCATCCCTTAATGGTTCATCCACTAAAAAGGCAATTTCCTCATTTAATATATCATAATCTCCCGTAACTTCCATATATTCAGCCACTACATATGGCAAAAACAGTCTGTCGTCTGTTATTCTGGTGCGAACCCCTTTAAATGGTGAATGCCACCAATGCTGCACATCTCCCTGGGTAAATTGGTGACTAGCGTGCAGTAATATCTGCCTACGTGCTGCATCCGGGTCAATATATAAAATGGCAAGTATATCCTGAAGCTGATCTCTAAAACCGTATGCTCCTCCTGCTTGATAGAACGAAGTTCTACCCCATAATCTGGATACTATCGTTTGATACATAAGCCATCCATTTAGCATTATATCCATGGAGCTATCTGGAGTTGATACGCTTATGGCACCCAATTTATCCTGCCAAAATGCCTTAACATGCTCTAGGCTTTCATCCACCTTATTTATATCCCTATAGGTATCTACTATTTTCTTTATACCGCCCATAGATTCTTCCTGACCTAACATAAATACTACTCTCTCCGATGAGTTTGGAGGTATCTCCACAATTACCTGCACTGCCCCGCAGCTATCATACCCTCCGCCTGTTCTACCAGACAGGCAAGTTCGCTTTAGCGCTGCTGGATTTTCATAATTTTTATTTCGGCCTATAAACTCCATCCTATCACCTGTATAACATGCGATAGGCTTGTTTGAAGATAAAAACGCTATATTTCCTGCAAAATCCTGATTATATGCATTGGTAGCACATAATATGGAGTTTTGCCCATCCCACTGGGTAGTTATAAACTTACCTGTTTCCTCACGATTTACTCCAAGTACCCATTCAGCATAATAGGTAAGGCTAATACGCCTACGTACATTGGCAGTATTATTTAGGGATATGGATACAATCTTTACAGAATTGTTTATTGGTACAAACATAGTCTCATAGGCCTCTATACCATAGCTATATGATTGAAAAGACGAGTAACCCCATCCATATCTTACAACACAACTATCACCTGATGGGATCGGGTTAGGAGTTATAGTCCATATATCTCCAGTATACTCATCCCTCAAATATACTACCTCACCAGGAGTATCCAGTACAGCATCATTTGACCATGGAGTAAGTTTGTTTTGTCTGCTGTTTTTATGCCATGTATAACCTCCTCCAAGTTCAGTTGTCAAAAATCCGAATTCCTCATTTGCTATGATATTGCTCCAAGGTAGAGGGCATCTAATGTTTTGCTTCAATAACATTATATACTCCCTCCCATCCTTCGAAAATCCTCCTAAGCCGTTAAAGAATAATAAATCCGAGGGTTTAGGTAGATACCTTTTCTCTGTATACGCCCTAGCAGCATATATACTTGCAAGCCTTGAAGGGGTGAATACCTTGGGTAACAACTCATTAGCTCTAGTCATATTTAGTTGATCAGAAAGCCCACCTTCTCCACCATAAAATACTAAGCTAGCAAACGTCATTATAAGGGTTTTATCTTCATCAGAAATAATATTATCCTGTAAAACAAATACTCCTCCCCTTTTACCTTGCAATTCCCTTGCATGACTCACCGATACCATATCTATAATATTGTCCTGAACTGGCTGCTCATAGCTATTTCCATAGCTGTTTATAAACAAAAGATCCATCTCTATACCTTTTAATCTTAGATATTCATGGGCAGTTAGCAAACTTTTTACCAAATGCATATGCTCTATGCTACTAACTTCCATAACCACCAACGGTACATCTCCTGATATACCATACTTCCATAGGGCAGACTGTCCTTTTCTATTTTTTAATATATCTTCTTCCCTCAATCTTCGGGAAGGTGAAAAATAGAGTATATGAGCGGCCATGTCTTGATAAAAATTGGCCTCTTCTGCGTTCATATCAAGATAGCGCAGTTCAACTTGACTGTGAGTCCATGAAAGCTCTGCAGTCCTTGAAATGGTAGAAAAACTTTGATAGTTTTGGGCAAGGGCTAATGCACCTTCCCTGCTGTCTGCCATTCCAACTAAAAAGGCAAGTTTTACCGATTCACCCGGTAATACATCTAACCTGCATCTTAAACTCATTATAGGATCTAGCACGGCACCTACACTCCCTGAAAGGGGCTTACCTGCTTCCATAGCCAATGGATTTGATAAATCCCGTCCGCGTCCTATAAATTTTAACCTATCAGTTTCATATTGTACAGGCCCTATAGTAGATCTTTGAGATACCACCGTATGGACAGCCCATACTTCCTTCTGCTTTTTATCACGCGGTCGTCTTACGGCAAGCAACGCATTATTCTCCGGTATAAACTCCGTTTGAATAAATAGATTATTAAACGCAGGATGGGCAATATCAGCCTCCAAAGGGGATAATACTCCTTCCATATAACTAGTAACATCCAATACTCTGCTATGTTTTCCCTTGTTTGCAATAGTCATAGTTCTAATTTCTACATTATGCTCTGGAGATACGACTACCTCTGTACGTGTTTCTATACTTCCATCCCTTCTCGTAAATACCGCCTTATCCGATTCAAATAGCACTTTATATTCTTCAGGAAGCATATTACACGGCTGATAGGCAGCAGACCAAAAATTATTGGAATTTAAATTCTGTATATAAAAATACATACCAAAGTTATCCCTTGTTACATCTCCACGCCATCTATTTACAGCTACACCTTTGCAATAACTATAGCCACTACCGCTATTAGTCACCATGGTAGAATAACTACCATTTGAAAGAATAAGTACTTGAGGGACGGAAGTATGGGGAGTATTGTATTCCCTTACTGCCCTTATATCACGCATCTGCTTTTCGGATACCCTTGCTAGGTTCTCTATCTCATAATCCTTTATATATACTTCTCGCTGAGGCATCCTCTCCTGTAATAGCAGTTCCGTGGCCTTAACCATAGGTGAAGCATGAAATCGAGTCTGCATTATATTATCATTTAGAAAATTATCCAACGCCATAAGACTCATACCCAAATGATGCACCATAAAACTCTTTACAATCATACTCTTCTTTTTATGGGGCAATCTTGTAGGAGTATAGTCTATAGCTTCATACATACCATATTTACCATTAAGCCCTTCCTCTATCAATACATCTATGTTTTTTACCGCATAATGTGGTGCAACAGATAGAGCCATCAAGGTAGAATACGGTGATATTACTATATCGTTTATAAGCCCTCGTTTCATACCGAGCATTGGCACACCAAAGGCTTTATACTGATAATTAAACTGCATATCAAATGCATAAAACGCTGACTCCGATACACCCCAAGGCACCCGCCTTTGTTCACCATAGATCATCTGCGCCTTTATAACCGATTTATACGTTTCATCAAGGAGTGTATACTCATAATTTCTCATTATAAGGAGGGGCATAAGATATTCAAACATTGTCCCACTCCAAGATAAAAGAGAGCTTGATCCATCTATCAAAGTAAGTGTCCTGCCTAACTTAAACCAATGCTTCTGTGGAACATCTCCCTTTGCAATGGCAATAAAACTGGTTTGCCTAGCTTCTGAAGCTAACAGATCATAGTAACTGTTAGAGAGCTTTTGTTCCTCTGCATCATAGCCTATTGAAAATATCTCTAGTTCTTTATCATATAATACAGAGAAATCCATATCATTAAATAGGCTATCTATCTTTTCTATTAGATTCCTACATCTATGCATGCATCGTCTACAAGCAAAATATGATTTTGCAAGTGCCAATTCAATTCTTTGGAGCCAGTTAAGTGCCTCGTTAAATAAACTATCAACCTTGCCACACTTGTTTATATATGCAATAGCTTGGGATAATTTATCTAACATATTATTGTATTCGTCTAGAAGGCCTGCAATTGACATGGGACTGTCAAGCATATCTGCAAGCTCTTTCATAATACCTTTAATTTCTAAATATTTTTCATCCTCAACATCTATTAGTCCTGGCAAATGAAGGAGCAGATCTACCCATGGAAACAATTCCTCTATATCACGCCTATATACATCTATAATATCTTGTAAACGCCTATCGCTGATGCTTACATCTGATAATATACCAAACCACTTAGTAAGTGTAAGATCATGTAAATCTATTTCTTCTTCCAATTGAGCATAGATTGCCATCGTATCCTCAAATCCTAGAATATTATTTTGATTTATAATGGGTGTTTCCTGTAAATTAACTAGACCCTGCCTTGTCACTAACAGATAACAAGCTAAATTTCCGCTATCTACAGATGATACATATAGTGGTTTCATTGGTCTTAATGTTTGGGTATCATACCAGTTATATAAATGCCCATTCCATTTATCCATTTCTATTATGCTGTTTATAGTGCGCTCTAGCCGGCCTATCATCTCTAAAGTACCTATATAGCCTAAATCCCTAGCTGCCAGTGTAGAAGATAATAGAAATCCTATATTGGTCGGTGAAGTTCTATGGGCTACCCCTGCTGCTGGATCCTCCTGGTAATTGTCAGGCGGGAGCCAGTGATCTTCAGCTGTCACAAAATCTTCAAAATATCTCCATGTTTTTCTTGCTATTATGCGAAGCTGCTTTATTTGATCATCTGACAATTCAGGTAATCTGTTTTCCTTTGGACGGCTTATCAAGTATGCTACATATGGAGCTAATGCCCATATAATTGTGAATACACCTGCTAAAGCCAAATTAGTTTTTAACGTAATTAACATCCTCATAAAAAATAGAATAGCTATAGCAGTGGAAGGCCACATCTTTCGCCAAAAATCCTCTCTACTACCTTTAAATTTTTTTTCAGTATCTGCCGCAGTGACCCATTCTAGCATATTTCTATGGGTAAAGAATACCCTGCCTATAGTACGAAATATGGCATCACACATTAAATAAGTCTGATATGCCAAAAATATAAAAGAAAGAAGAACCTGCCATATTACATCCTTTCCACTTTGAATATATTGTTTTTTTGATAAAGCAGCTACCTTACCTATGGCATCCAATACCAACGGAAAAGCAAGTGTAATAACTGCCAGCCCTATCCATAATCCTAATCCCCCTGGAAGGTATAAAAATGCGAGCCATAGCAGTATAAATAGACTAGGATACAAAAGACTACGTCTTAAATTATCAAATATCTTCCACTTCGAAATTGCATTTATGGGATTTTCTAATACTTCTCCCCTTGCATTTTTTATTCTACGCCCTAGCCATGGAATAAGCTGCCAATCTCCCCTTACCCATCTATGCTGCCTCATAGAATAAGCTATATAATGAGATGGATATCCATCTATAAGCTCTATATCACTTATAAGGCCTGCCCTTATATATGAACCTTCAAGCAAATCATGACTTAATACCGTATTTTGAGGTATGGCATCACCTAAAACAATATTAAATGTTTCAACATCGTATATACCCTTGCCAGTAAATATTCCTTCTCCAAAGAAATCCTGATATACGTCTGAAACTGCAGTAGTATATGGATCTATACCGGTTTGACCAGAAAATGTCAATGAAAAAAATGACCTACTTGCACTATCTACCGCAACACCAATTCTGGGCTGCATAAGTCCATATCCATCTACTACCCTGGTACTGTTTTTATTAAGTATGGGTCTGTTTAAAGGGTGCGCCATGGCCCCTATGAGTTTTTTGGCCGTATCCCTTGGTAATTGGGTATCCGCATCTAGAGTTATTATATATTTTATACTCGAAAGCTTCTCCATATTGCCTATTTTTGTAGTATAACTAGTATTCTCATCACCTTTTACCAATTTATTAAATTCTACTAAGGCACCACGCTTTCTTTCCCACCCCATCCATGAAGACTGTGCTTCATTCCATTGCCTATCCCTATGAAAAAAGTAAAATATATCTTGACCGTATCGGGCATTTAATTCATTAATAGCTTTTATACCTGCTTCCACTATTTTTTCATCTCCAGGCATACATTGTCCTTTTTTACAATCCTTAAAGTCCCCTACAAGGGCAAAATATAAATTTTTTTCTTGGTTTGCTAGATAGAAAACCTCCATCTGTTCTGCCAATTCTATAACCCTATGCGGATTGGTCAATAATGTTGGTATTATCACCATTGTTGAAAAATCTTCCGGTATCCCATCCTTAAGCTCTAACCTTGGAAGCAATCTGGGGGTCTGTATATGGTTAACTACCCAATTAATTGCCAAAGTTGTTATACTAAGAACGGGTACTACGGATACAATGGCAGATAAGATCATAATCCCAGCCGAAGGTTTATCTCCTAGTGTATAAGCCAAATGCAAAACTATATACATCAAAAGTAAGAAAACCCCCGTTATACCCCCAATATAAATAATAGCTGGATTTTTTAGTGAAGTTTTTATACTATTTTTACCTTTATCTACAAGATAATAGCCAATATGCATATAGCGTTGATCTTGATCAGTTTTCTCCTCTGCTCCCTGCTGTGCTAATTTTAAGGCCATGGTCGCTATATCTGTTTCACTTTTGCCTGTTGTTTCTGCCAATTTCTCCACTTGATGCCTATAATACTCTCTGGATATAAAATCCATACTCTTATATATACCTGCTGGATCCTGCTCCAATATCTTTTCAACGGCACTTAAATCTTCAAATATATCCTCCCACTTTATTCCTGCAAGAAATCTTAGACTTGTTATGGCATTACCCATAGATATTTGGTATGCAGTCTGCCTTTGATGCTCTTGCTGGATCATCTCATCCATACTAGTATTTTGCAGTGCAACCTTGCCATCCAGCCACTTTATTATAGGTACAGCCTTACTACCTTGAACCTTCAATTTTTTTAATAATCTTTCACCATAACAATCGCTTATTTCTTTTATATAAGCATCATGCTGATTTATTATTTTGTAAAGTTCTGCATTAGGTTCCTCCAATGCAGACAAAAATTTATCAGCCCATATATCTGCCTTTTGCCATTCCTTATTCGTCTCAAGTATCTTAGAAGATATCTTACTTATTCTTTTTATAAGTGCTATTTTTAGCATAAATGGCATAGACCAAAGTTCCCTATTGCTTAGAACCTGTTCTTTCTGGTATGCATCTATAAAATTAAAAATAATATCCTCATCTACATGCCCGTCTGTCTTATCTATTATCTCGCAAGCAATAGCATATACTCTAGGCATCATTTTAAAATCTCCGTTTGTTAAGACGGGAAGTCTGCCTTTTCCACCACTTCGAAGGATATATTGTATTTCCTTTATTTGTTCTTCTATCATATAAAAATTATCTATTAGCCATTCTCCAGCAGGTACCATATGACCATTCTTCTTAAACTCGATATTTGCGGTCTTATATGCCTCAGTAAGGGCAATCTGATCATTTCCTATCCTATCAAATACTTTTTTTATTGTTTTACCTTTTTTATATATTTGATGGTGTCTCCCCATTTGCCTCGCACATGTTCGCAATTCTTCAATGTTAAGCATTGCATCTAAACTCCTTTGCAAAAAAACATCCAGTGTTTCTCTTATTAATTATGTACCATTTAACAAATATGAATACATAACAATATAAAAAGTGGGATGAATGAATAGTTCACCCCACTTTTAGCCAAATATAAATGGATCAGTGTATTCCCATCTGCTGCTGTATTTGCTGCTGAGCTTTTGTTATCTCCTGCTGTGGAGCCATATCTACCTGATAGTAGCCTTTTTGATTCATATAGTCCCATATGGCTTTTTGATGTTGAAAAGTAGTCTGTAAAATTTGCTGAGCATCCTGTCTTATACCTTGATTTGCACTTTCCAACACCAAATTTGTAAGACTTTGTGCACTTTGTTTATGATTAGTTAACAATACCGATGCTATCTGCTTGTCATTAAAAGTTTGATTTTGTGCCATGTTCATACCTCCTCAAATAATTTATTGCATGGGCGTACTTGAAATATGCTTTGCCAAAGTCTGGCTATCTTTTTGATGATCCTGTATCATTTGCTGACATAGATTTTTGAGTTGAGGATCATTTACTGTATTTACACAACTTTGTAGGAAATCTGCAGTCTGCTGACACATGCTTATATTATCCTGTAATAAAAGCAATTCTTTATGAGTTAATTGAGTCATGATATATACCTCCTTATAAAAATATTACGTAATTATTGTTTCTTTTTTGAGATTAAATATGCCACATATTTTTTGTAAAAACATGTATTATTGTTTGATGTGTGTGTCAAGTTTTTATTGGCACCTTTTTCTTCCAGAAAGTCAATCGCTATAATAATTAAGAAAAATATCTTAAATTTTACCATTTAGCAAAGTTGTCAAGCCTAAAATGCACTTCGCTACGCTC
>NZ_RXHQ01000013.1 GCF_004138105.1 Xylanivirga thermophila
ATTTCAATACATCCTATGTATAGGTTACACTTCATTTCTGGGAATATCCAAGTTGCTACTGAAGTTATTTCAATACATCCTATGTATAGGTTACACTACTACAACATTATTTAATCAGTATTTGACTTGGCTATTTCAATACATCCTATGTATAGGTTACACTATCGTTTTACCATCACTGGTGGCTATTATAGTGCCATTTCAATACATCCTATGTATAGGTTACACAAATATAATCGTCGTCGTTTATGAGAATGTAGCCGTATTTCAATACATCCTATGTATAGGTTACACTTTTTGATAGACCGTCTACCACTCCACTAATACCCTATTTCAATACATCCTATGTATAGGTTACACGATAAGCCTCATTCAGTAGCTTGTATAGTGGTTTTGATTTCAATACATCCTATGTATAGGTTACACAAGAAAATTGGAGTATATGGCAACACAATAAACCAAATTTCAATACATCCTATGTATAGGTTACACGGAAGATGCGGATTGGGCATTAGATAAATTTGTAATATTTCAATACATCCTATGTATAGGTTACACTTAGGTCCAGTATCTCCTTTGTCTCCTTTATCACCTGATTTCAATACATCCTATGTATAGGTTACACCGATTTATCTGGTGTATCTGGGTTGTAATATTCATCAATTTCAATACATCCTATGTATAGGTTACACAACCAAATACCGTATATTTTTAAAAGTTTTATAAAGATTTCAATACATCCTATGTATAGGTTACACTGGCCTGTAGGAGGTTAACTGCTTATGGTGGAATTTATTTCAATACATCCTATGTATAGGTTACACAAGGACACCATGACAAAAAAGAGTTCTTAGACGCAGATTTCAATACATCCTATGTATAGGTTACACTATCAACACATATAGAAGTATTATCTACTGTAGAAAATTTCAATACATCCTATGTATAGGTTACACAAAAGGTGGAAGATTGTATTTGTATCCCGTAGGAAATTTCAATACATCCTATGTATAGGTTACACGGCTCTAGGTGGCCAGTATGGATGTGTTTATATAGAATTTCAATACATCCTATGTATAGGTTACACAGTACAATACTCCACTAAATAAACACATTACTTGCCATTTCAATACATCCTATGTATAGGTTACACTTTGCGGAAACTGGGTAGAGATATAGAAAAATACAATTTCAATACATCCTATGTATAGGTTACACGGATTTGTTAAACCAACATACGAGGAGGTTTTGCTGATTTCAATACATCCTATGTATAGGTTACACTTGCTAATTCTTTAGTTTACCAAGAGGGTACATTAGAATTTCAATACATCCTATGTATAGGTTACACTACTGATTTTTATTTGTCTGTATTTGGTTCAATGTTATTTCAATACATCCTATGTATAGGTTACACGTAACTGGCGCAGAAGAGGGGCAGAGAAAAAATAAAATTTCAATACATCCTATGTATAGGTTACACCGGACCTAGAGGTAAAAAGCAAGCAGAAGAACTTCTATTTCAATACATCCTATGTATAGGTTACACATTGTGACCTTTACTGGTGGAGGCGGGCCATACCAATTTCAATACATCCTATGTATAGGTTACACGGAGATTATATTCTATGCCTATTATAGCTATGAAAAATTTCAATACATCCTATGTATAGGTTACACGATATAGACACATTCCAAGAGGCCTTTGAGAAGGTATTTCAATACATCCTATGTATAGGTTACACAAGTTGGCAGGAATAGAAGTGCTTTATGATCTATAAATTTCAATACATCCTATGTATAGGTTACACTTTGCTAACTGTGAAATATGAATGGGGGTGATATATATTTCAATACATCCTATGTATAGGTTACACAAGCAGGGTCGGGGACGGATTTCTGTCCCCGTTCTCATTTCAATACATCCTATGTATAGGTTACACAACGTAGGCGATTATATAATCAAAGGCGTAAAAGGATTTCAATACATCCTATGTATAGGTTACACAATCAATTCTTTACCCCCTTACACTCCTCAATCTGGATTTCAATACATCCTATGTATAGGTTACACCCAGGGACCGGTGAGGGGGAACTCTTTCCAATAGAGATTTCAATACATCCTATGTATAGGTTACACTTCCCCGTATTCTCTGCCACGCCCACGGTAAAAAGCATTTCAATACATCCTATGTATAGGTTACACCTAATATGGTTATAATTAATAATGTTGCGAACAAGGATTTCAATACATCCTATGTATAGGTTACACTTTGAATTTTATATAATTCAGTCCGTACTTGCCCCAAATTTCAATACATCCTATGTATAGGTTACACGGTATACACGGTATCATTGTACATAACCCATTAGGAATTTCAATACATCCTATGTATAGGTTACACTAAATCTTGTTGTAAATCTGATATTTGCTTACGCAATTTCAATACATCCTATGTATAGGTTACACACATCAGAATTTTTATATCCACATTCACTACATATTATTTCAATACATCCTATGTATAGGTTACACCTGTTACTGCCTATCTTTTTTCTTGATAATTGACGTATTTCAATACATCCTATGTATAGGTTACACATAGTAAATTGCAACATTTGGGAAAAGTACGGGAAGAATTTCAATACATCCTATGTATAGGTTACACACAGAAAGCAAGGTTACCGACGGTTTGATCGCAATGTATTTCAATACATCCTATGTATAGGTTACACACATAGCCACCACCTATGTCCATATCTTCTATGTCCATTTCAATACATCCTATGTATAGGTTACACTGTTTTTGACAGCGCCATTTATGCTGTTTTCTTTTATATTTCAATACATCCTATGTATAGGTTACACTGTGAAACTATAATATAGATAAGGGTTTTGCTAACTGATTTCAATACATCCTATGTATAGGTTACACAAACGTAAGGGTACGGACTACAATACTCCAACCCAAATTTCAATACATCCTATGTATAGGTTACACCACACGCAATAATATACAAATAGTAAAATTATATACATTTCAATACATCCTATGTATAGGTTACACCGGGTATGGCAGAGTATTATAGCGCCAATCTAGCCCGATTTCAATACATCCTATGTATAGGTTACACTATTTGCCGGAGATGCAGAAGGCATATCAGAGAAATTTCAATACATCCTATGTATAGGTTACACTTTGTTGTGAATTTCTGCTATGTCCCTTGCTAATATATTTCAATACATCCTATGTATAGGTTACACTTTCAAAACTGTCTAGCCCTTCGACGTCTCCGACTAATTTCAATACATCCTATGTATAGGTTACACCTTTTATTAGTTTTCATCCTCTAATTTGTAAGCATAATTTCAATACATCCTATGTATAGGTTACACAGGTCAGAGGCGAAGTGTCGCCCGTTCTCCATACGAATTTCAATACATCCTATGTATAGGTTACACCAGCAGGTAATACACAGCACACTACACCAGAACCAATTTCAATACATCCTATGTATAGGTTACACCAATTAGAGGATAATCAAGCAGCTAATGAAACCATATTTCAATACATCCTATGTATAGGTTACACTTGGTATTTAGAAAACGTAGGTATCAAAAATTACTAATTTCAATACATCCTATGTATAGGTTACACGAATGGCAATATCAGCAGGAAGCGTATACAGTGAATATTTCAATACATCCTATGTATAGGTTACACTTTTATTGTCTTTTCTGCCCTCATTACAAATGGCGAATTTCAATACATCCTATGTATAGGTTACACATATTGTGGCAGAAAATGCGCCCAAATCTCATGGAATTTCAATACATCCTATGTATAGGTTACACGCCATCTGGGGCTAGTGTCTTTATTTCAAAATCAGAGATTTCAATACATCCTATGTATAGGTTACACGAGAAAAATCAATAGTATGATGAATACTAAAAAACATTTCAATACATCCTATGTATAGGTTACACATATTTTGTTTTTGCAGTTCAAGGCAGAATAGATTTATTTCAATACATCCTATGTATAGGTTACACTTACTCTGCAACTTCTGCTTTATTTGTTCTGCATCCAATTTCAATACATCCTATGTATAGGTTACACAGTGCTTGAAGCGACATAGTGGTTTGTTGGTTGCGTATTTCAATACATCCTATGTATAGGTTACACACAATAAAAAATGGGAAAAAGAGATAAAAAACTTATATTTCAATACATCCTATGTATAGGTTACACTTCGTGTCTGCTTATAAAAAGAGCTCAGGAAAAATATTTCAATACATCCTATGTATAGGTTACACTTTTGTCCCTTTACATATTCTGATATTGGAGCTGATATTTCAATACATCCTATGTATAGGTTACACTCAACAAACAATTAAAGATGGAAAAGAGATATATAAATTTCAATACATCCTATGTATAGGTTACACCAAAAAAAAGATTTTAAAAAAGTTTAAAAAAAGACTATTTCAATACATCCTATGTATAGGTTACACTATTCATTCTTTTTTGTTTTTAATAAACTTTTTTTAATTTCAATACATCCTATGTATAGGTTACACTGTCAACTAAAAGCAAATTACAATACAAATTATCAAATTTCAATACATCCTATGTATAGGTTACACTTTTTGTGATTTATTACAGCTAGAATGTGATGCTTGGATTTCAATACATCCTATGTATAGGTTACACGCCAATTTATCATAGTTTATTTTACTAGGTACTTGGATTTCAATACATCCTATGTATAGGTTACACTCACTCTGCCAAGAGAAATATATCCAAATTTTTTCATTTCAATACATCCTATGTATAGGTTACACTTTGGGCGTAGAAGGGCAGACCTTAGTTGTCATCGAATTTCAATACATCCTATGTATAGGTTACACCCAATGCATTTAAAGCAGTGCCAATAGCAAGTATAAATTTCAATACATCCTATGTATAGGTTACACTGGAGGTATTAAAATGGGTGCTTTTATAACTTTGGATTTCAATACATCCTATGTATAGGTTACACCTCTTTTCCTATTCTTTTTCATCTTCTTTTCAACCTCATTTCAATACATCCTATGTATAGGTTACACCAGCAGGGATGCATTCTTCAGCGATAGAATAATCTCATTTCAATACATCCTATGTATAGGTTACACTTCTGATACTGGAGTACATCCTGTAATAGGATTCCAATTTCAATACATCCTATGTATAGGTTACACTTTAAAGGCTTTTAGAACGCTTGTAAAGAATTATATATTTCAATACATCCTATGTATAGGTTACACACGCGAAACTTGGAAAACGTTGTTCAGGAAATAACAATTTCAATACATCCTATGTATAGGTTACACTGTGTAGTGCATGTGGGTATAAGAATCCTGAAACAAATTTCAATACATCCTATGTATAGGTTACACTAGCCTTTAAAATACTCGATAACTTAGCATTACCCTATTTCAATACATCCTATGTATAGGTTACACTGTTTGTGTGATTAAGGAGGTTTTCCTATGTTTTTATTTCAATACATCCTATGTATAGGTTACACTATTAAAAAATAAAGATTTAGTAAATATCAAATACGCCGTATTCCTGCTTTTAAGCAGATTTGACGTTTCTTTTTCCAACCGAAGCCTTCTAAAAAGTAGGTTAATAAATTTATTACACATTTCCCTTTAACCATGCTGATTCCCGCCAATTTATAAACACCATTTTAACTTAATACTTGGAAAAAGTCAAATAAATATATCTTCACTATCTTTTCCACCATTGCCTAAAGTTTCTTCGTTAAAAGCAGATTCACTTACCATCTCTATAATTGTTATAAAATCATAATCCTCATCTATAATATTTTTCAATTCTAACTTTAGTGCTATTAGATTAGCTGGAGTTATATGCCCTCTAAAAACAGATTTTTGGTGATGTTTGAAATATTTCTTACAGATTTTAAATACTTTCTGTACCCTCTTCTCACCAACATCATAAAACAAAATTGCATAATTATAATTATAATTTTTGACTTTTCTCATGCTTTTCTCTCCATACTAAAGGGAATAAATTCTTTGCCCTCCATAATATATTTAATTAATTTATAGGCATCAAGGCGAATAGCTTGTTTGTATGTTATCCTACGTTTAAGTATAGGATGCTCAAAAGTTTGATTAATTCTGTCTTCAAATTCGCTAATAAATATCTTCCTACCATCATCATTAAGCAGTGCATAATTAAGACTTTTATCGAAATGTTTTTCTACAGTGATTTTTCTATTATTGACACAATCAAATATTGTCTTAAATACAATTATTGGTTTAAATACTTCCGATAAATCTAAGCTTAATGAAAATCGTCTTTCTGATGGTTCGTGTAAAAACGAAATTGTTTGATTGAGATGTGTATGATAAAGTTGAGTAACAGTTTTTGTATAAAGCAGTGAATTTCCAAATGAAATAAGAGCATTTATAGGATTGTCAGGGGGTCTTTTTACACGCTTATCCATTGCAAAATTCTCAGGAAGAATAATTTTAAACGTACTATAAAATTGTCCCCAAATAGAACCTTCAATACTCAACAGGGTTTTTATATCATCAACTTTATCTATAAGCAGAGGTACATCTTTTTTAAGCCAATCTAAAAGAGGTTTTAACTCAGTTTTTCCATGCCTATAGTAATGATAAAGCACAAAATATATATTATTAGATATACCATTTACTATTCCCTTTGCAATATCCATGCGCCTTTCTGAATAAGCCATAGCCTGCTCAACTGTCAGCCTACCACTAAGTAAATAATCTTTGGGATAAAAAGTTCCAATATAATTTTCATAATAACCAAAAAAATGAACAGTTACTCCCGCCTTCGATAACATTTCGAGAAATTTTGTACTAAGTGTTATATCATTAAAGCAATAAAGTTCTTTGGTATCTTTGATCGGTAAATATAGATTTCCTTTTTCATTTTTAAATTTTATAGAAAAATCCTTTCGGCTAAGATCACCTTTTGAGAATATATATCTAGTTTCTTCTTTCAATCTAATACCCCCTATGCTTAGATAAAACAATACTCATAATAGGCGCACTTTTTGCATTTAGGCATAAAATAAGCCTGAGGTGGAACTTGTGTCTTTAAAAATATTTCTATTTCTTGATACTTAAGGTCTAATTGTTTTTTCATTTCTTCGTCTAATTCAAAATAATGCACTTTTTTATTTTGCTTATTTTTTTCAATACACTCCAATCTGCCTTTTCTAATGATACCTTTTTCATCAAGGATCATTAAATAAAATTGAAGTTGAGCCATGGCGGCATTCAGATCAGCATCGGATTTTTTTATCTCTACAACGTATTTTGAAGTAATTTTATCTAATTTTATATTATCTATAGACAGTTCAGACCGCTTATCTTCTTTCAGTTCATGTAAAACTCTTCCTATTCTCACATCCTCAGAATTATCCTCTAAGTTTATACGATTGTAGAACAACCAACATTGACGTTTACAATGAAAATAATAATTAACGATGGTTCCTGTTAACATTACCAAAATATCCCCCTTGTACTTTTTGAGAAGGCATCCCTATCGAATTTTCCATTCTTTATAAACTGTTCCCCATCTTCTATATAATAATAACCACCAAATTCATCATCACATCTTAGCTCCATATTTTCCATACCATAAATAGTATATGTAAAATAAGACATCTCTTCATGCATTAAGGATATATTCACCTTCTTTTCAGCATATCCCATCTCTTTAGTTTGGCAAAGCTCTTTATACCTATTCCATATGTCTCTACCATTAATGACTCCCTCATCTGTTTTCATCTCATATGCAATAAATATTTGTTTGCTTCCTTCGATAAGACGCATCTTTTTTGCGATTTCATCAAATCTTAATTTTAAACAACTTTCAAACAATTTTTTTATGTTTTTCCCATTTAATTGATCGGTTTCATCCTTTAAATCAGATAGTACTCTTGAATAAATACCTTCAAAATCTTTGTCCTGAAGCATTTTTGCTATTCCTTCATCTGTTATAGAATAATTTATGCGAATATCACCCCTATATATTTTAAATGCATCATCATAGTTGAAAAAATATGCCACACTTCCTGTTTTTATACATGAACGATTTATTCTACCTAAAAATTGTTCTTCTGCATCAGGAGTAGAAATATCCTTAAAACCAATATCCATATCTATGTCCACTCCCGCCTCAATAACCTGAGTCGCAACTACAATGATGTTGTTTGAATTTTTTATTTCATCAAGCATTTTCCTTCTAATTTTGGCATTATCATCGCCAGTAAGTTCTACAATACGTAAATCAGATACATCCGCTTGTAAATTTAAGAGATCATAAAATTCTCTAGCTGTTTTTTTACTAATGAATTCGACCAACACTTTTTTATCCTTAAATTGAAGTACTTTATCTGCTAAATATTCCAAGTCAATCTTTTTATATTGTAACAATGACAGATCGATTTGCACCCTATCTTTAAACAAAGGATTTTGATAATATTTTTTTTTGTCATAAATCAAGTCAATAAAATTCCCTTTTCCGTCATCTAGCATTCTATCTAGTTTAGGCAGTGTTGCAGACATTATTATTATCTTTATATTTAGTAATTTGGCATATGTATTTAAAAAGATTATAATATGCCTCCATATACTATTCTTGTAACTCTGTATCTCATCTATAATAACTACACTATTACACAGCTTTAATAATGGAAAAACCTGTTCCTTTCCACACCCAAAAAGGGCATTAAAAAAGTTTATATGTGAAGTAACAACAATAGAATAATTGTTTAGAATACGTTCCAAATATGAATATTCATAATCGATTTCTTCTAGATCATTATCTTTTTTTATAGCTATTGGAGTTACCGAATTGACGATTACAAAATCCTCATCTTTTTTAAAATATTTCATTAATGTATTGGCAGTCTGCTCCACTAGAGTATTAAAAGGGAATATATAAAAAGCATTGTTTATTTCCGGATTATCTTTTATTATATTCAACATAAGATTGATAGAAATATTGGTCTTTCCTGAGCCAGTAGGTGCTTCCAAGTAATATATATTTCCATTAGGATTTTCTTTAAGATTATTATATGCTTCAAAGAACATATCACTCCTTAATGCATTTATTGGAGTAGACTTAAAAAAGTCTTTATTTTCTTTATATTGCATAATACCTTTATATATATCTCCGTTCTGATAGTTGTTTAGAAGCTTATCAATATTTTCTATAATACTTATATCGAGGTTTGTACCACCTTTATACTCTGCAGTAGCACAATAATCACATGCAGTTATTAAAGCAAACAAAAGTTTGCAAAGCGTATAAAAAGCAATTTCATTAGGTATATATTTTTTTAATTTAGCATATCTTTTATCGGTAGTCATAATACTATTAGTATTAAGATCTAACTTTTTATCGTAATACTCTTCAACCATACAATATGTAATATCATCGCAAAAGCCATCAGTATTTTTTAAATATCCATGATGTTTGGATATACAATACCCAAAGGAAAATAAAAAAAACGAAAATTTCTTCTTGTTTTCTCCTTCAATAAGTGGCATATATTCACACAAATATATATAAGCTGAAGGCAATGCATGATTAGAATTTCCATCATAATCCGCTTTTTTATATTTCGGATTTTTTAGTCTCCTATTTTGAAAATATGGATTAATTTTGCCTATATCATGAAGATAAATTGCATTCACAAACATATCATAAATAAATTTGGTTTCTTCATCATTACAGCCGCATGCAGATATAGTATTCAATACTATACTGTCTATACCCTTTGCTTTACTGTATTTGTTATAGTAATCCAAACATAATCTGCTATGTTCACCTAAAGTCTCACTGGCCTTATTATTGCTAGTGTGAGCCCATATAGTATGATCATCCATTATGTTATTCATATCTAATAACTTATACATTGTTTACCTCCTTATATAGGTTACAGGAGAACGGTTTATTGCATAGGCAGCTATGCGGTAAATCGCTCTCCTACATAAATTAATAAAAATTTAAAAACATATCATCATTTTGATACACATCTTTCAATAAAACGTTGACCTTACAGTTTGTAAATATTGTGCGTCCAAATTTATAAAAATTATATCCCTTCTCCATAGCAATGGGGGCATATTCTGTAAAAACAAAGGGAGGATCATTATTTATTGTCTTATCATCATCTAAATACTCTAATTCTCCCACCAATAGAGAATTAATAAAGTTTGAAGTACAGGGTATAAGTTCTACTATCTGCACATTGGAAATATTTGCATGAAAATCATTCTTTCCCAAATAAGGTATATATACACTTTTATCATTTAACAGATAATCACAAAGCTTGTCCCATATCTCTTTAGCAACTCCTCCATCATTTAAAAGGTATATATCCCAACTAGGATTTTCTAACCATTGTTCAAAGACCATAAGATTTCCGCCTTCTTCTCCTGAAGCATATCCTACACTATTATTGAAATACTGTACTTTTTTCGTAAAATATCCCCGTTCTGAATTAGGTACTATGGATATCTTTAGGGAAGATAATTTCTGATAAAATTCTGGATATTCTTCTTTTTTTATCCCAAACATTTCGCTGTTTCTGTACCCCTTAAGCCCCAATACAGCACCTAATAAACCTAGTAACGCTACCTTATGAATATTATTATAGGTAAAATAGGTTTTTACATTAACATCAGGTTTTTTAAAAAAACCCAAACGTCCCGAAAGAGTAAATTTTATTCCATTAACCTTCATTATTATCACCATCAATACAAGTTATTTATAGTACAGGGCAATCCACATATATCTACTTCAAGATCCAGTTCATTATAATACATCTCTATTGATTCTATTTGATCCATCTTGCTATCCAAAAGCTGGTTTAGCTTATAGAGGCTTATTTTATTCTTGCCATCCTCTTTCCTAAAATCTATATATCTATCTATATTAGCTAAATAAAGTTCGCTATGCTCTTTACAAACGATAAAAATAGCAAATTCATTTTCGCAGCCTGCCTTACTATTTGTGTTGAAGGCAGTAGCTGCGATTAGACAGCCTTTTTTAAATTTTTCATATGCTTCCTTTGTATAGCCTTCAAACCCATCAATACCTAATTCCATATAATCATTATAGTTTTGTGGATTAACCGAAAACGGATAGAAATAATGGGCTTCATCTGTCACGGTTTTAGTTCCTAATGAGGAGGCTGTAGAATCTTCTTTTTTATCACTTGAATTTCTAAATGGAGAGAGTATATCTTGCGTCTCTATATTACTATCCTTATACTTATTAAAACCCTGTCCCACTTGTACTGCACCAGTTATACTAATATTTTGCTTCTTTTCTGCAAAAGTAGCACCAAAGTTCATAACATCAATAGCTGAAAATAGATTACTAAGTACTTCTTTCGACGAAGTGTCATTGTTTAACTTTGTCCCAAAGATTTGCTCATATCGTTCATTTAAATCCCTTGGCTGAAGCTTTTCTTTATCATCTTTTTTCCCTTTTTGATCTATCTTATATGATTTAATATATAAAACTTTCTCACCTTCAGCCTGCCACATTCGCTTTATAGGATACTTAAATGCTTTATCACTCCCAAAGATATCACCGGTGGATATAGTTTTAGGTCTTCCAGTAAAATCAGCATTCCAATTGGACATTATACTCTTTATGCCAACAACACCATAAACCCTATTGTTCATTTTCATTTTTGCACATCCTCCTTATAATAGATGATATTTTTTGATGCAAAACCTGCTATAAAGGCATCATATATTACTACTGATGGAACTTCTGGTACATAACCCATCACCATTGATATAAGTGAATTTACCCTGCCAGATTTTTCATCGATTGCATGACTATATCTTTTTATTAGCCCAAGAATTTCCATTTTAATCTTTTCTGCATTTTTTGCATTTAAGATAGGATCGAGTATACTATAATTCATCTTTTGGGCCTCGCTCAACGAGATAAGATACCGTGTAAGTTGTCCTGCAGCAAAATAAAATTCCATATCATCATCACATACCTGATTTTCACTTAATTGTCCATCGATAACCTTTCCCTTTAAGATCTCACTTAAAGGTTTTATCATATCGCCCATATTCTCCTTACCTCCTATTTTAAAATATTTAAGCATAGATAACCTTAAATTCATTGCCTTTGCTGCATTGCTTTTTTCTATAAATACATATGTATTTATTATCAGCAATTCTTTTATAGTTTCTAACGATATTCTGTCTATACATTGGCATAGAGAAGTACTATCACATTTCCTGAAGAAATTAAGCATGGCATCCTTTGATATTACAAATAGATCTACCTGTCTTGCTGTGAATTCTGGTTTTACCTTTGGCACTTTATCAATGTAATAGTTCTTTACAAGATTCTTATTATAAAACCATTCGTCCACTTTTGTTTCTAATTTTCCCCTGCTGGTAATAATCTCAGTATTGAATTCTTCTAATCTTAAATAGTTTTCTAGTCTGAAAGGTTGTATTTTATCGGTTATACCTGGTAAAAAGTCATAATCATCTATTTTTGTTTCCATCCCTTTTTCCAAATGTACATAATGGGAGTTCATTTCATCCTTTATGTCTTTAGAAAGGGTAAATTGATCTTCTGCAGCAATATCTATATATCCTGAAAGAACTGATTTACCATTGTCATTCTGATTTTCTAACCATTCAAATAGATTTTTACTCTCTAACGCATTATCTATACTAATCCTGAACGGTACTTTATAATTTGTTGTCTTATGCTCCAAATATGGTTTTTTTTCATTCAACCCCATATTGTTATTCGATAGACCGTATACAACACCATCTGCTTCAATATTGTGCTTGTTATTATTAAATATCTTAGGGATCAGATAGCGCATGCTCTCCCGCCTATATTCTGAAACATCTACATCAAAAAACAATTTAATGTAGATATCAGATTTAATATCATATGATAATACCCTATCTGCTATCCAATCAGCTATCGATAATATATAATCCCTATTTCTATGGAGAATCTCCACATCAATATCAGGTATTTCATAAGCCGACAATAATTTTTCATTCTCTTTTTTGGGGTTTTCGAGGGCATCAAAATATCGTATTACATTTTCCTTAAATTTTGGAGATAGTTCTTCTTCTTTTGATATAAAAGAATCGTATTTACCCCCGTACTTTTTAAAGAATACAGAATACATGTTATTACTATGGATTTTCTTTTTAGGATCTACAGGCTTATTCATATCTACAAGCCTACTATAAAAATCTACTGTCTTAAACCATTTATAAAATTCTCCAGTCGCTGGTGTATCTTTATTAATCAGCAATTCGTCGACATCCCTACCATCGTTATATAATCTAAAGTACAATCCCTCTTTCGGAATATAGTTATCAAGAACCATAGAATCCCCTTGCCCGTTTTGCCTATAAGTATCTAATAGGTCATAAATCATCTTTTTGTTTCACCTCCTATTTTGCATAGCAATAGCCCATTCCTAAGGAGTTTTTCTCTAGTATACCTGTCCCTAATGCTGTAAAAGCAAGTTTTTGACTGACTTCATCAGGTTTTACTCCTAAAACCAGTTTGTTCCCAACTAGTGATGTGTTCTTATATGGTATCTTTATTGGCTTTTGATTGGTCTGTCTTATATATTCTATAAAATTATCTTCTGGTTCAACCATTTCGCCGAAATAGGTACGATATTTTTTTAAGGCATTAACATGTACCCTATCTCGTAGAAGGATTATACCATCATCCTTTGTCCAGCACTTATCAGACACTGTGGCAATGGCGGGAGTTAATGTAATAAGCTCTGAAATGGGATGATACTCATGCATTTTCATCTCTATAGATACAATTTTTATTGGGTATGATGTATAAGACAACAATCTTTTCAGCGATAATATGAAATCAGCTGACAATGAACGGATATTAGTAATATAAACCCTTCCTTTTTGGTAAACTTTGCTTTTTTCTAGCGGATAGAATGAACAAAACGTATAAAACTTAAATGTATTTTCCTTATGCAACTCCTTAAATCTTGGATCATCAAACATAGCCCTAGAAATTAGATTAGAGATAAATTCATAGCTAGATGCAAATGGGATATCTTTTTTGAGAATAACAGAAACCACTAATTCAAAATATTGCAATCCTTTCACCTCCTTACTTCATTAAACATTTTTCTATATTAACAAGTCTTTAATATTATATTAGCACCTCATTCCAATTTTGTAAAGTGCTTTTTGTTGATTTTATAAAAAATTTACGTTATTATTGTAGTATAAACCTGCACATAGGATGTATTGAAATTTAAATATTTTTCTATATTATTCTATTGGTGTAACCTATACATAAGATGTATTTATTCTTATAGGGATATTATATCATTCGATTAGACACAAAATATTCCGTATAATAAAAAAACCCGCAAATATTTGCGGGTTTTTTTATTATATATTTCTTTACATTATCTATAGGAAAACAAATTCCATGGATAAACCGATGGAGGGGTACTATTAAATTTCATATTCTTTTTTAATGTAGGATGGCTAATGAAAAGACTTTGAGACCATAAAGCTATCTGCTGTCCTGGCTTATTGACATCAAGTCCATATTTTTGATCTCCATACAAAGGATACCCTATTTGAGCCATCTGCACCCTTATTTGATGAGGACGTCCAGTATGAAGATTGATTCTTATTAGACTAAAATTACTCTGATAGCCTATCACCTCATAATCCAATACTGCCAGCTTTGCCCCATTAGTACCTTTCTCTACTGCTTTTACCATGTTACGCTTGGTATCTTTGATCAAATAATGCCTAAGGGATGCATGGGTTTTTGATGGCACACCATGTACTATAGCTAAATAAACCTTTTTAAACTGACCATCCTGAATTTGTTTAGATAATCTAGAAGCCGCCTTTGATGTTTTGGCAAATACCATAACCCCTCCTACAGGCCGATCCAATCTGTGTACTAGACCCAGGTATACGTTGCCTGGTTTTTGGTATTTAACCTTTATATATTCTTTTAACATTGTTAGCATATCCATATCATGAGATGCATCTGCCTGACTAGGCACATTTACTAATTTTTCAACAACCAACAGATGGTTATCCTCGTATATAATAGGTATATCTGAAAAATCCATTATATTGCTCTCCTTATTCTTTACTTAAATGGTATGACCTGTAATATTAGGCCCTGCACAAGACCTATGAAAAATCCCAAAACCCCTCCTAACACCTCTATATGTTTGAGTTCTTTATTGGCAATGCCTATTACCATGTTCTCCAGTGTAAGCAAATCAAAGCTGTTTATCTTATCTTCTACCATCTGTGCCACACTAATACTTTTAGCAGCCTTATTTATTGAATCTTCTATAAAAGACTCCATAAACTGTTCTCCTTGCCCATCTATCATATCTTCAATATAGTTAATTATATTTCCTTTTATAAATCCAGGCACAAATCTTGGCATCTTTTCATCTACTACTTTTATAACTTTTTCTTTAAGCTCATGTAATATACGGTCTTTATTTTCCCGAGTAGTAAAAGTATCCAATACATCATCTATTGATATCAATTGTTCTTCTACAGTGCGCCCTATGCTAACTGCTATATCTTTTTTTCTTTTTGGAATAAGGCCTTGAAATTCAATCCCAAGCACTGGAATTTTTACGGGATTTAAAGGTCTAAATATCATCTTTATAGCTAAAAGATTTGTAACCCAACCTATTAGTGCGGCAACTACCGACATTATAACTATTCTTATTACTGCAGCCACTTCTATTCCTCCATCTTGCGTTTTTTTTGCATTTCTTATCTATTGTACACCATTTTATCCGTAAAAAAAAGCTATTAGCAGTTTATAAAATGCCAATAGCTTTTTATACTTTAAATCAATTTTTCATTTCTACCTTGCCCGAGAAAACATTGTTTATGGTGTTTAACAGTTCAGTATTTTTTATTTTATTGGAGTCATGGATGACAATCTTATTTGGCGCTATTGTTATAAGGGAACTTATAAGCAGATCATCATAGCTTATATCCTTATCGGATATCTCCTTTGCCATATCTTCCAGTATATCATTGTTTATCTCCCTATATCCCGAATCCAACAATGTGTACTTTTTATCTCCTCCCAAGAGTACATGGACCTCTTCTACCTTTGGTTCCTGAATTTCCACAAAATATCTTAACAACTTTATAAATTCATTATATTCCTTTTCTATGAGCAAATCATCTACAGCCCTGTCAATGGTGTTCTCCAATTCCTTTAGGAAATCTTTTAATCTAAACCTTATAAAACCATCGATTATTAAATTTGTATTATGACTTAAATGATCATATACCCGCCCCCAGATTATCCCTTTCCAATGCGCACCTGATGGTGTCCATTTACTTTTTGTATCTTCTAAAATTCGATTTCGGTCATTTCTATCAAAATAGAAATATTCTTTTTCAACTATTCTTTCTGCTATTTGCCATTGTATATCATCGATTATAGCGTCAACTACTGCATTAGATAGACGTACACAAAGATCATGATTCGACAGATGACACACAGGATAACAGTCTATAAAAGCCATAGCAGGCTGCTCATTCTTTTCTATTTTTATATCATCGAGATTTTGTTTTTGTATCATCTCAAACACTATATCATTTATGTTCTGTTCTTCAATCCCGATGGAAAAACATTGCATTTTACCACTCCCTTCCATCGTCTGTCTTTTCCAAATGTTGCTACATTATATGCATCGGCGTTTAGATAGTTTACTCTACTATAGTATTGCCCATTATTAATTCAAACTTTTGTTGTATTATTTGCCTTATATGCCTAATACATATCCGTTTAACTTTTTTATATTTTAGTTCAATTCAACTATCTGAGCATGCATATGCGATTTAACCATATCTACTAACCAGTCATGACAGCTAAATAGGAATATCTGCCTCTTTTTGGATAATTCAGCCAATATATCTATTCCGTTTTTTATACGAGTACCATCCCAATTGACCAACACTTCATCCATAAAGAGAGGTAATATATTATTCTGCACATCCATATGCTCCATAAGAGCCAATCTGAGTGATAGATACAACTGTTCCTGAGTACCTGTACTTAAGTGTTCATCTACTGGTAAAGGATGAGCTAAATGATCCCCCATTATTCCAATTCCTGGTTTGTCATATTGCATGGCAAAAACTTTATTATATTTTCCAGCCGTGATAATGTTTAAATACCTGGCCGCTCTCTTTAGCACATCAGGCTGATGTGTTTCTCGAAAGCATTTATCCGATTCTAGAATGATATTTTTAATCAAAATCAGTTTATCCCGTGCAATAGCTATATCATTTCTTTTAATTTTTAGTGCTTCCATTTCCCCTTTTATATTATCTATAGTATCTGCACTTTGTCTGTATTCCAATTCTTTCTTTAATGCCCCCATTTCTCCAGTAACAACATTTATTCTATCCTCAAGTTGGCTCAGTCTTGCTTGCATTTTCCCATTATCTATACCCTCTTTTTCACAATCTAAAAAACTATTTTCTTTATCCGATATAATTTCATCTAAATCTGGATACCGTTGTCTTAATTCTTGTTCCATATTACAGGCCATATAATAGCATTGTCTCTTGTTTTTTATATTCCTTATTTTTTCTCTCATATCCTGCCCTTCGAAAAATTCCAGCCTTTTTATTATGTCGTCAATTTGATTATTTATGTTTAGTAACGAACTGTTCACATCACTAATCGCCCTTTTTTTATCTCCCATCTCAGACAAAAGCTCATGTTCCTGTATAAGCTTTTGCTGCGATTTATCGAGGGCATTTTCTAAAATAGTAATATTTTTTAGCACATCTCCTGTGTTTTCAATCTTGCAATAGTCCAGTATTTCTGCCACATAACTCTCCCTTTTTAAAATTCTGCTGCTGATTTGATCGAGTTCCATCAAAACATCACTTATATTCGTTGTTATATCTTTTAATTTGTTCATATCCAAAATAAGAGTCTCATCAGGAAAATTTATTCTATCTTCATGTATTGGAATATTTTTGAGTATAATCCGTATGGTTTCTATTATATTAGATTTTTTTTCTTGAATATATGATATTTGTTTTTGTATATCATCTGTCTTTTTAACAGCTTTACTGACTCCACCCTTTTGTACACACCAATAACCAATACCTCCTAAACCTAATACTCCTAAAAAAGCTGAGGCAAATCCCATTGGACTATTCCCTAAAAATGCAATGCCTAAAACACCCATTATCAAAAAAGAAGAGGATACATATATAAGTGAAGAAGTAAATCTCCCGCCCAAAACTTTGGAATCAAATGAATGCAGTATGCTCAACGCCTCTTTATAATCATTATCTAATTTTTTATAGGCATATATATTAGAACGTAAGGCAGCCATATCAATATTTTGTATTTTATCTGAAAAATCTGCTCTCCATCCCCCAGATAAAATCTGGCTAGACTCTTCATTTAAATTATCACTCAATCTATGTAATTTTTGTTCCATCTGTATATAACCTATATTGTCCATCTCAGCTTGCTCATAAGACTTTGATATGGCACTTATAGCATCTTTCTTTTCATATATTAATCTATCCCTATCTGTTATCCTACTCAATACATTTTCTATCTGATTACATCTTATATTAAGACGACTATACTCCTCTTTAAGCTCAGCCCTTCGTTTATAAAGCACATCCAAAGTTTTTTCTATGTCGCTAGGCAGATCATCAAAAGGCGCACCCTCTCCCGCCTCCCTAAACAACTCTTCTATACGCTTATATGTCTTTTTTATAGGATATACTGTATTATACCAATCCATACGATCAAGCAGCTGCCCTTTTTCCAAAACGAGGTTGTTTAGATAATCATTTTTTTCATTTAAATCCCGCTCTATCTTACGCAGTTCCTGCTCATTTTTATATGCATCCTTTAGCCGATGTTCAAGTTCTAAAAGTCTTTTAGCAACTAACTTTGTTTGAGGCTTGCCCCTATTATCATCACGCCACAGGCTATTTGCCTCATTGTCAATCTCCTTTACTACCTGGCTTACAGGTTTTAAAAACGATGCATACTGTCCCCCTAATAACTGATCCTGTATTTTTTCCCATAGCCTACCGTCCGGAAAGCAAAGATCCTCTATGGTTAGGGCATAGATCTCATCAAATATTTCCCATGGTAATGATGCAATATATGGAACAGGCCCATTTCCTAGATTGATTATCTTATTAGATCTAATCATTGTCCCTTCAGGTCTATACCTCAATTTTCTTGTTACTTCTATGTGCTGCCCATCATCTAAAGTTAATCTGCAGCTGCACTCAGCCTCATCAGCTTCCCATGGAACATGAGGATTTAATTCCCTTGAAGCAGGGTGATATCCATAAAGGATGGTGGATATCATATTAAAAAGAGTGCTCTTTCCCGATTCGTTCTTGCCATATATTATTATCAACCCTTTTTCTAGTTCTGGGCTTTCCCAATTCTTAAAACACCCAAATCGTTTAGCATATATATAATCAATCTTCATTTTTTATCTCTCCAATAAGACGTACACAGGCTTCATAATCCAAACCATCTAGAAGTTTCTTTAAATAGTCTGTTTCACTTTCTTGTTCATCTGCTTGTCCATAACCAGCTAATATCTCCGGCTTCATTTTTAAAAGCAGCTCATCATCTTCTTTTATATTGTCTATCATATCAAGGACAGTCCCTAATATATGGGGCTTCCCCTTATAATCATCTATGTCTATGGGAATAGTTATCTGACTAACTAATATCTCTATAAATAGGGCTCCTAAAGAAATACGCAAACTGTCCTCTATGGCCATAATATCCTCTTTGTTTAGAAGCTGATGATAAAGTGGGCACGGACCTTTTAATATTATACGTATTACAAATTTTATATTATGAGCATTTATGCTATTTATCCTATTTTCAACAAGCTGTTTTAATCTATTTTCCAACTCATAAAGATTTCCTATATCCTCCAAACCATCTACTTCTATCGTAAGCCAGCATACAGGTGCTACTGGATAGAACTTGGTGTTCACTAGGCCATTTTCTATCTCAACATAGTACACCCCTTTTAAGCCCTCTTCCTTGGGATTACGTCCCATAATATTTCCAGGATATACCACAACAGGACTTTTGCATATCTCCCGCCTTTTATGTATATGACCTAACGCCCAATACACATACCCCTTATTCTCTATATCAGATAATGTGCATGGGGCATATCTATCATGCAGTCCCGGGTTCCCACCATCTAACACCATACAATGAAGAAGGGCTATGTTTGGCAAACATTCCTTAGCATCTGGAAATACCGCTGCCAAATTTCTACCTTCAGTTGCATTTTCATGTCCCACACCAGTTATAAAAGCTATATTGTTTCCATATTTATCTTTAACAGGAAGTGTAGTAGGTTCTGCTGAACTAAATATATGTACATTATCAGGCCATGGTATATTCAATATATTATAGCCTATTGGATCATGATTGCCAGGAGTATAATATACCTGTATATTCCTATCTTTTAATAATTTAAACATGGATAGGAGAAATTTTTGACTAAAAAAGCTTAGATTCTCACTATCAAAAAGATCCCCTGCTATCAATATGGCATCTACATCCCTTTGTATTGCCATATTAATCACAATCTGAAAGGTATCATACAAAGATCTTTTTAGCATAATACGCATTTCTTCATCAGTACTCTGAAAAGGCGTATCTAGATGTACATCTCCCATATGTATAAATTTAATCCCCATAGTCATCTCCCCAAGCATTAGCTATCCTGTAGTGCTTTTATTATATATTACTAATGAATATTATACAACAGGATATATTTTTGCATAATTCTAAGAGTCAAGATGTTTGTGGTTTTAAATATACACCAATATTATAGATAAAAAAACATCCTACATAACAAAAAATATATCAATATTTCAACAGCATTTAACTATAACCTTATACACTTGACCATTTATATCAAATGCGCTTCTAATAGATTCAGGTAAATCGTTCCATAATAGTTCATTCACTTTTTGTTCTTTTATATACTCTCCTATACGAGTATATATTTTATTCATTACAGCTGAACGATGTATCATACATGGCTCTGGATCATCGAACCACTCTATACTTTTTTGAATGATGAACTCTTCTTTTAAAGGCAACGATGTAAACTTTTTATCCATCAACTTTTCGCCATTTTTATCAAAGAATGTAAATTGCATAGAAAACATATGTATCCCTCCTACCAAAATTATAATATTATCCATATCCCGAATAATATAAAAAAGATAGCATTTACTAATTTTATTGCAGGTAGTTTAGCTCTTACAAACTCTGATACTTCAAATATCTCTTTACCTTTATATATTGCATATGTTAACAGCAAAAGCGGTGCAACAAAAGCTATACAATAAACTATAAAACAGCATAAAATTTTTATATTAATGATCCCTTGAGCTCCATTTATCATATAGACTATAGATGCAAGATATATTTGTCCAGTACATAAAAACTCACCTATAGAAATCAATGCACCCATGGTAAATGCTATGATTCCTAGCATTTTAGTGTTTTTTGGGCTCATTACTTTTTTTAATAGATTATGATTCCATTTCCTAAAATGCTTAGGCAATTGCATCTTTATTTTATCATATTTTTGATGTTTTGCTGCAACATAATCCATTATATTGCCTCCAGCCATAATAAAAATGATTGTTATCATCAATATTTTAACTACTTTTTCAACTGTAGAAATGTCTATATATGACAACGCTTCATAAAGACATATACCCAAAAAAAGATACATTATAAACTTACCAGTACAATATAAGATTCCTAATTGCATCACATTTTGGTCAGCATTTATTAATATGGATAAAAAGAATAACAGCATGGATAGTGAGCATGGATTAATTCCATTTAGCAATCCAGTAGCAAAGGCGCTCCAAAGACTATAATCCTTTGTATCACCTTTATGCATTAACTCATCATTATTCTGACATATCTCCAGGGTATTGAAAGAACTAGGTAGAAGATCATATATATTATCTCGTATATCTTTAAATCCAGCAAGATATGTATCATCTATAAATACAATGGGAACCATCTGACGTTTTTTAGGCACCTTATATAATTCAAAATATTCTTTTGCCATATCTACATTATTATCTGTCGATATATCATATTGTTTTATAACTACATTCGACGGCAAACCTTTTAATAAGCTTCTTACATTACAGCATGATGAACAGGAGGATGTATAAAAATATATTAAAGTAGGGCTATTATGATCTTTTATTATATTATATCCCTGTTTCTCTTTAGATGAAATTTCACTACCTATCTCAAGATTCTTATTGCCCCGTTGATCTAAAGTAGCATCTCTTAGGCGCTCATAAATAGCAGTTTGGCCTGAAATATAAGTTTTTCCTATAAAGACTATAGGGGTATTTCTCTTATTTTTTGGTACCTCATAGGCATCAAAATATCTATTAATATAAATATGATTATCTTTTTTAAATGTGTTGTACATCCTTAAGTTTGGCTTTATCCTGTCCTTATCCGAACCTAATGCCTCATTAAAAACCGTTATAAATTTACCTTCTTCATCACATGCTTCACAAGGATTATTATAAAAATAGGTTACATCTACTGTTTGAATGGATTTATTATTTGTATGTATATAAATTGATAAAATTATAATAATGACAATAATACACAAACTAAATGATATTATGAATTTCTTGCTGTTAAAACATAGATTTGGCATATAATTTTCTCCTCTCACTTTACTTTATAACTTCATCTTATTACCAAATGTATAATTTAACAGGCAATTTATCTTATGCTAACCTCTCAGGCTTTGGAAGATAAGCCCTACCACAACCATATATGCTATCACCATTTTTACTCATCCATTTTCCCACTTTTTTAAGTATCTCCACCGATTCTTCAGGAATTATGCCTTTTGCATTAGGCCCTACGTTCAAAAGAAGATTGCATTTTTGCTTACACATTCACCAATGCCATTACAATCTGTTTAGCTGATTTATAATCCTTATATTTTGAACAATAGCCCCAATGATTGTTTAATGTTATACATGCCTCCCAAGAAATAGGCTGACCTTTTTCATTACATATACCACACGGCGGTATTATCTGTTCAGGAGATGCAAAATTTCCAGCATATATCTCCGGCTAAGATGCTTTTATATTACCACCCAATCTATTGCCTATTATAATATCAGGTTGCAGCTCATAACACATCTCCACTAACTCGGTGCTCCCCCATGTTTCACCACTCATATCATCATATGAAAAATCAAACCACACCACATCTATTTTCCCATAGTTTGTAAGTAATTCTCTAATCTGATCATGCATACACTCTATATATCTTGAAAAATCTCTAGTTTCATCCTTATTCTCTACATTGTCCCGAATAGAATGATGTTTATCCCCATATGAAGGATAATCATCGTGATACCAATCTAAAAGTGAATAATAAATTCCCACTTTCAATCCTTCCTCCCTGAAGGCATCAAGATACTCCCTTATAAGATCCTTACCATAAGTCTACATATTTTAGCTGATTACTTATGTAACATGCAATGTTTTTGCTTACATAGAAAGGTATCTCTAGAGATTTTAAACTTATTGCTGTGTGGATAAATTCTTTATTGAGATGTCCATTATTTCACCATTAAGTAATTGCTCCCGTGAAAATTGGCATAATTCCAATGCTAACTTTAAAAGAACCGTTGAACTATTAAAAGAGTAGAAAAGGACTTTGTTTCAAGGCCGTTCATCATCATAGAATCCACAGGGCACTATCACAAAATCCTTTTCCATCAAAAACACTATCCAAACCAATTCTATCAAAGATACTGGAATAAGAAAGGTAAAAAAAGAAATACATTGATTAGAATATAATTATTTTTTATATTTAGCATCATAAGCTTCCTGGGACAAGTCAATATATCTTTTAAGATTCATATTCTCCAATTCTTTTAGATATGAATCCCAATCCTTATCGATATCTGCATCACCTGTAACAAATCTAGCAAGCATTTCATTTACATAGTCATTTATTGTTTTCTTAAAATCGGCAATTTCATTTGCCTGCTCTTCAGTAAAAGCAAGAGGTGGTACGATTGAATTTATATTAGGCTTATGTGGATCATATTTTTCATTCGTTTCTTTATATAGTATTGTTTCTAGTGGTTCATCAGGATTTGCTACCTCTCCTAATCTTAACTCATTTGTACGAAGACTAGGACCTGATTGCATCCAACATACATTCTGAACACCTTCTGTCCAAGGTTTAAGAGTTTTATATATAGCTTTCTTGCCATTTATTCCAATTTCCTCATCCCCTGCCCAACCCCATTCTTCGTCTAATCTTCCAAAGACTGAACGAAGAGTAGTTTCTCGATCATACATTCCATCTGCCCACCTAACTGCTACTTCGGGTATCTCGCATTTTTTAGTTACTATAAATGAAGTAACGCCTACACCAAATGGATTATAATAGCATGAGCTATAGCCATTTGGACCTTTTAATGGAGGTATTGCCTCATACTCTAACCATCTCCCACTTTCTCCATAAAATTGAGTAAACACTCCCGTATGTCCACCAGGCGCTGTTCCAAGCACAACTGTATCCGGGTTTTCACCCATCTGCTTTAATTGATCGGCATCCTGGGTGAAACTTTCAGGTGCCATTAACCCTTCTTTATACAGCTTATGCATGTATTTTAGTCCTTCTTTCCATCCAGGCTTATTAAATGTTACATCTAAATTACCATCTTTTATGATCATTCTATTTCTTCCATCATTATATACAAATGGGCACATCAAAAATCCATCTATTTCAGAAAACCATCCATTATTTGCACCTGCCAAAGGCACTTCATCTTTTTTGCCATTCCCATTTGGGTCCTTGTCGTGAAATACCTTTAGTACTTCATAAAAATCATCTGTAGTAGTAGGCATATCTAAATTCAATTTTTCTAGCCATGGCTTGTAAATCCACATTTTTTGAGCCATGCTACAATGATAACATTGATTTACATATGGCATGGAATATATTTTCCCATCGGGAAATGTAAGCAAATTCTTTACATATTCCATATCATTAAATAATTTTTTTACCTCTACACCATATTTCTCAATATAATCATTTAACGGGATAAATATACCTTGTTTTCCATAATTCATAACCTGTGTAGTATCTATGGGGCAATCCATAAATACATCCGGGTAATCCTGCCCTGCTAATACAAGATTTAATTTCTCATCTGCACCATTTGCAGGAAGAATGCTCCAATCAATATGCACTTTGGTTTTTTCTTCATACCATTTTGTAAATTCATTTGTAGCAAAATCTTCTACACTTACGTTATCAGTTACCATTATATTTAGAGTAGTTGATTCCTCAACTATAGGGAAAGTACCTGGTTTTGTAACTTTTACCTTTTCCCCACCAATTTCATTTTTCTTTGATTCGTTAGCATTTCCTCCTTGACTATCAGCTGATTTTGAACTGTCTTTATTTGCCTGGCTATCTTCTTTATTGCCACATCCTGTTATAACCAGACTTAATATCAATACAATAGCCAACGCAAAACAAATAAGCCTTTTCATAAAAAAACCTCCTTCTTTTTTTATCCTATGCATAACATAGGAACATTTTATCTAGCCTTTTATAGAGCCTATCATAATACCTTGCACGAAATACCTTTGTACAAAAGGATATATAATAAGCATGGGCATACTGGCAACGACTATAAGAGAATACTTCAAACGTACTTTTAAAGCCTCTCGGTTCATGGCATCTCTTATGTCATACATTGATAATTTAGATTCATCTATTTCATTTTGTATTAATATATTTCTGAGTATAATCTGTAGTGGAAAACGCTTTGGCGATTGCAGATATATAAGAGCAGAAAAATATGAGTTCCAATGCCATACTGCATAAAAAAGTGCATTTACTGCTATAATAGCCCCCGATAATGGAATTACTATACTCATTAAGAATCTAAAATCACTACATCCATCTAATTGAGAAGCCTCTAGTAATTCATCTGGTATAGTTGATTGAAAAAAAGTTCTTGTTATTATTACATTCCATACACTCAACGCCTCCGGTATAAGCAGTGCCCAACGAGTATCCAACATACCCAAATCTCTAATAAGTAAATAAGTAGGAATTAATCCACCGCTAAATAGCATAGTAAAAACAAATAAAAAAGTAAAGATATTTTTCCCATAGAAATCTTTTCGAGATAATGGATATGCTGCCATAATGGTCATAATAACGTTTATCAATGTTCCCACTATCATATAGAAAAAAGAATTATAAAATCCAGTCATTATAGATTTATGTTTGAAAACTACCTTATAACTCTCTAAATTTGGCTCTATAGGTAATAACCATACCTTACCTGAGACCACTGCATGAGATGAACTAAAAGAAGAGCTTAACACATAAATAAGAGGATATATTACTATTATAAATGATATGAAGAGTACCAGAATATTTATAAATGTAAAGATTCTATCACTGGCAGTCTGCTTTATAACGTTTTTATCATTTTGCCTTACCATAAACTATTCTCACCAACTTTCTTTGCGATCTCATTTACTATTACTATTAGAAAAAGCCCAACTATCGACTTAAATAATCCAATTGCTGTTGGATATGCAAAATTTACTGTATTTGATGCTAGCCCAACTTTATATACATATGTGTCAATTACCTCTGAAGTCCTTAGATTAAGAGAATTCTGCATAAGAAGTATCTTCTCAAATCCAACATTTAATATTTGACCACAGTTTAATATGAGAATAGTAACTGCAGTAGGAAGTATACCACGAAGATCTATATACCACATTCTTTGCCATTTAGATGCACCATCTATTATAGCAGCTTCATGTAATACTTGGTCTATATTAGTTAATGATGCAATGTAAATTATTGCACTGTATCCGGTCCCTTGCCATATGCCAGACCATACATATATAGTTTTAAAAAGTTCAGGTTTACCCATAAAATCAACCCTAGATTTACCAAGAAGCACACGAATGTTATTTATTATACCTGTTCTCGGTGCTAAAAATTGAAGTATCATACTTACCATTACAACTGATGATATAAAATATGGTGCATAAGTGACCATTTGAACAGTTTTTTTGAATTTTTCATTATTTGCATAATGAAGACAAAGGGCTAATATGATTGGAAAAGGGAAACTAGCCGATAGGCTATACAGACTTATTCCAAGTGTGTTTTTTATAAGACGTTTAAATTCATACGACCTAAAAAATCTCTTAAAATGCTTAAAGCCTACCCATTGGCTATCCTCAATATCCTTAGCTATATTATAATCACGAAAAGCTATTTGCGCTCCATACATAGGATAATATTTAAATATAATGATGTATATAAGCGGTAATAAAAACATTATATAAAGCTGCCAATTTTTCCTAAATCGTTTAACATCTAATCCTCCTTTTCTAGATCTTCTATTAATTGATTGAACTGTTTTAGCCACCAAAAAAACTCCCTCCTTGCATTTATTATATCTATAAAGGTAAAACAATTTTGATGTTATTGTGTAATAAAATAGTTCTGCTTAGTTTCAGTATAAAACCAATAAAGATATTTTGTAAATAAACATTCCTTTTTAATCTTGACATTAGTTAAGATATTAAAAAAGGTTAATATTTATTAAGAAATATCAACCTTTTGGTTTCATAAATCTATATTCTCTAGGAGTTATACCATGCATTCTCTTAAAAGCACTACTTGAATTGTATCCAACTTTTTTGGCCACATCACTTACAGAAATATTTTCATTTTTCAACAGCGCTCTTGCATGGTTCATTCTTATATTTTCAACATACACCGAAAAATTATATGAAGTTTGCTCCTTAAAAAATTGTGAAAGATATACTTCCGATAGATTAAAATTATCTGCAACCATAATAAGACTCAAATCATTATTATAATAGTTAACTTTAATAAAATTAATTATAGAGTTTATTAATTGAGTATTATAGCTCTTTTTAGATTCATTTACTATTTCACAAATAGAAATATATTCATCTATTAAATATTGATAAAATGTCTCAAATGTTTCTACACATTCTATATCATTTAACATATTAATAATATCATTCGAAATCATTTTATAATTTATACTAAGATCCTTTTTTATATTAAGTAATGTTACATACATCTCCATAGCAAGCAATTTCAACATATCATTGGGTATCCATCTCTTTATCCTGTTTTGTTTGTAAATATCTAGCAGAGTCTTTTCCACCTCCTCTTGATTTCCTGATTTTGTGGAATTTATTAACTTATTACTTATTTCTTTTGGATAATAATAGCTGTCATCACCAGGAATATCCTTGCTATATACTATATAATTACATCTTTTTTCTACAGCAAAATATATACCCTGCATGGCCTCAGAAAAGGATCGATAAATATCCAACTTATTATTATATATATTACCTATTGATACTTTAGTTTCTATTTTATAGGTATCAGCCAGCATGGATACTCCTTTTTCAATAGAGTTGGAAACCATGTCTTTTATCACAGCCTCATCATCAATATTAGATGAAAATATAGACGCAATCATATTTTCTTTTATATTATATATATAACAACCATCTTGTAGTATTTTCCCAAAAACTTCATTAACAATTATCATCTTAAAATTTAATTCTTTTAGTATCTCTCTATCTTTTATCTCACTTATACCATATCCGCAAATTAATATAACCGCAACACAATAATACCCGTTGCCAATCTGTATACCTATATGTTCCATTAATGTATCTATCTCTGGTTCCCATCCAAAACCTCCTCTTAACAGTCTTTCAAAAAAAGTATTAGTTATAAAATCATTTTGTATCCCTATAGCATCTTCTAACTTATCCTTATCATTTATTAAAGTAGACACAGCGTCTGATATGTAGTTAAACGCATCTTGGTTCATATATTGATCGTTTTTCGATTTGCTATTTATTGTATTAACTATACTTACTACCGGTTTACTTGTCATATAAGCCATAACTGATGCACAAACCAGTCCTATTATAATAGCTATTATCATATGAATAAGGCTAACTTTTTCTATATACATTAACTGTGCCATTACTGTATTATATGGTTGTACAAGTACATAACGCCAAGCGTTAAATGATGACTTTTCATATGTTATTATCATCTTTTCTCCATTTATATCCTTCTCAAATGATCCATATTCATTAGCAAAGTCTATATCTTCTATTATATCTATGTGACCATCATTTGATGATACATAACTTAGTACCCGACCTTCATTATCAGTTATATAAGCCCATCCCCCATTATCTATATCCAAATTTTTTAGCACACTTTGCATTTGCTCATTTTTTATAAGAACTGCTATAACAGCATCAGGATCTGTAGGATAACCCAAAGACTGCAAATAAGTAACTACATTGTATTTTTTATTATTTATATTAACGATATTCTGAGGCAGAAAATATTGATAACTGTATTGATCAAAAAGTGTATCATACCATTTATAGTATGGCATATCATTAAAACAAAAGTAATTTTTATAGAAGCTATCTATTTTATAGATGTGAGTTGGCGATAAAACTATATTACTATTTTTAAAGAATATATAATAATCAAATATAAAATTATTTATCATGGTATAATCATATAATTCCTTCTTCGTAACTAAAAGCTTATATGTATTTGAACCCTCAAAAGGATTATTCACATACATAAACTTTCTAATCTTGGGATTACATTGCAATCTTTTTACTATTTGATTTACATATTTTATTTGTTCATCAATATTATCTATTACCTTATTAAGACCTGAAATATTCTTTTCTATACAATTATTCTTTATCAAAGTAGACGTATTAAGATATGTTTTAGTAAAAAAAATCACAGGAATAATAAGTATCAGAAGATAATATTTTATAAATTTAGTAAACACCTTATAAAAACGAAGTTTACTCCTATTCATACATTCCATCAACTCACTTTTATATTATTAAAATAAGTATAATATAGTATAATAAATTATGTTAACAATATATGTCAATTATATATCACATATTTAATCTTTTATCAGGGATTTTGATATAATTCTTTATGACAATTGCGTGCATTATACCTCATGATATCATAATTATACATATATGTATCATCGCTCATCCATTTTAATATAATTATTCTACTCTAATACTTTACGATGTTTGTGGATACAACAACAAAGCCCAATTAATATCGATTTAAAAATATCTATGTATTTAGCTCAGTCTTATAAAATATGCACAAACCAATACCCTTTAATCCTTATAGGATTTATTTACTCTATATGTATCGACCAATAATTTTTTATTACTAGCAAAATCAATATATTCAATATTTCCAGACAAATCCTTTTCTTTTTTCATAATAGATATTATTTTATTTTTATATTTTTTTAGAAATTTTAACATCGTATTTGCCATAAAAGTCGCCTGTTTTTATAAATATTATACCATACTCATCTAAGTTATTGAATAATTAAATTTACAATAATATGATATCAGATAACCTGAACTTTTTTATCTTTTATTAGCGATTCTAAGGATATTTCCTAGTGGTGCTACCATCTCATTCAAACCATGCTTTATGAAGTAATTTTACAGCCTTTACAATCTCCTCCTCCGATATTTCAGCATATCCAAGCATAATAGTAGGTATTACTCCGATATTTTCCTTATCAAAATAGTAGCCTGATATTCCATAAACCCTCACTCCCTGCCGTAATGCAGAATGAATTAATTGTTCTTCTGACATGTTATTCGGTATTCTAATTAAAAGGTGCAACCCAGCATCAGCACCAAGTATTTGAATACCACAGTTTAATTCTGTTATAGCTTTTACTAGTACTTCTCGCTTCTTCTTATAAATATTTCTCATCTTATTTAGATGTCTTTCAAAATATCCATCCTGGATAAAACGGTAAAGAACCTTTTGCTCAAAGATTGGGACAGGGCATAAAATATAGGAAAGATTTTTGTTATATCGCCTCATCAAATGCGGGGGCAAGACCATATAACTTATCCTAATTGTGGGTGAAAGGGATTTTGAAAATGATCCCATATATATAACTTTCTCATTGTTATCCAAACTCTGCAATGAAGGAATAGGCCTTGTACTATATTTAAACTCACTATCATAATCATCTTCTATAAGATATCTCCCGCCCTCTTTGTTCGCCCAGTTTAATATTTGAAGACGCCGATTGATAGGCATAATCTCCCCAGATGGAAACTGATGAGAAGGGGTAATGCATAAAATATTGGCATTGCTCTTATATACCTCTTCCGGTATCATACCGTTACGGTCAATATTGATTGATTTAAAATTTGCACGATTACTAATGAATAATTGATTCAATTTTTCATATCCTGGATTTTCAATTCCGAATATAGTATCTTCATCAAATAGCTGTATTAGAGTTTGATAAAGTACTTCTGTACCGGAACTGATTATTATCTGATTTTCATTACAATTAACTCCTCTAGACTGATGAAGATACTGAGCTATAACCGTCCTTAGCCGATAATATCCTAATGAATCCCCAAGCTGCAATAACTCAGGATCGCACTCATTTATAGTCTCTTTCATCAATTTACGCCAAACAGCATAGGGAAATGTAGTCTTGTCTACACCGTGGTAGGAAAAATCAAATTTGGCCTCCATTTTGCTCCTTTTATTATAATCTTCGCTGGTGTCTGGCTGCATGTATATATTTTGCAGATGATCTATTTTATTGACATAATAACCCTTACGTTCCTTAGAAATTATATAACCTTCCTCTATTAATTGGTTATAGGCTGACTGTACTGTATTTTGACTTATTCTTAAATAAGATGAGAGTTTGCGTTTTGAAGGAAGCTTCGTACTAAATGGCATACTCCCCGATTGTATATCCGCCTTAATAAAGGAATAAAGCTGATGATAAAGCGGTACTTTACTTTCATAATCCAACGAATAGGTTAAAACATCCATATATAGGCCCTCCTTCTAAACTGGTACCATTAAATCTAGTGTTTCTGGTACTTGTAACCATATCAGATTTGTACCATAATAGAATAAACATTTGAAAATGTCAAGTTGACAGATTGATTAAAATGTACATATAAGTACATGAATTAAATAAGAGATGGACATTTTAATTTATATTATAGTTTAAAGGAGTGGAGTAATTTGAATAATCAATATAAACCGGATAAGGATTTAGCTCAAAAGTTAAAAGGCGGAGTTATAATGGATGTTACAACTCCTGAGCAGGCAAAGATTGCGGAAGAGGCGGGAGCATGTGCCGTTATGGCCTTAGAAAGGGTTCCGGCCGATATCCGAAGGGCTGGTGGAGTATCACGGATGAGCGATCCTAAAATTATTAAGGAGATCCAACGGGCAGTATCAATACCTGTAATGGCAAAGGTTCGTATTGGCCATTTTGTAGAAGCACAGATTCTTCAAGCTATAGGAATAGATTTTATAGATGAAAGTGAAGTACTATCACCGGCAGACGATACGTTCCATATTGATAAAACAAAATTTGATGTTCCTTTTGTATGTGGAGCAAGAAATTTAGGAGAAGCCCTAAGAAGAATCAATGAAGGGGCTTCAATGATTCGCACAAAGGGAGAAGCAGGTACCGGAGATATTATACAGGCAGTGCGTCATCTGAGACTGATTATGCAGCAAATTAGGAAACTTCAAAGTATGAGAGAAGATGAACTCTTTGAGGCAGCTAAGGAACTACAGGTTCCGTATGAATTAGCAAACTATGTACATGCTAATGGTAAATTACCGGTAGTAAATTTTGCCGCTGGTGGAGTAGCAACTCCAGCCGATGCTGCCCTAGTAATGCAGCTGGGAGCTGAAGGGGTATTCGTTGGCTCCGGCATTTTTAAATCAGGTAACCCCCAAAAACGTGCTAAAGCAATTGTAGAAACCGTCAAGAATTATAATAATCCAAAGCTGATTGCTGAATTATCTGAAGACCTCGGAGAAGCCATGGTAGGAATTAATGAACAAGAAATTGAAATTTTAATGGCTGAACGAGGTATATAAAGGAGAATTTAGATGTTAGTAATAGACAACAAAAGTACAAACCCCTATTTTAATTTAGCTTTTGAAGAATATATACTTAAAAAAGTAAACACCGATGCCTTTATGCTATGGATTAATGAACCTGCCATAATAGTTGGCAAAAACCAAAATACCCTTGCCCAAATCAATCTTGAATACGTAAAAGAGCATAATATACCTGTAGTACGCAGACTTTCAGGGGGAGGTGCGGTATTTCATGATCTGGGTAATTTAAATTTTACATTTATATCGGATAATAGCAAAGATAGTTTTGTAAACTTCGGTAAATTTACCAAACCCATAATAGAGGTATTAAAAAATCTCTCCATAGATGCACAATTATCTGGACGCAATGATTTAACAATCGATGGCAGAAAATTCTCTGGAAATGCCCAGTATATATATAAGGACAAGATACTACATCATGGTACACTCCTATTTAAAACAAATGTATCTAAATTATCAAGTGCCCTTAAGGTAGAACCTTCAAAATTTAAAGATAAGGGAGTAAAATCAGTATCCAGCAGAGTGACCAATATATCTGAACATATTAAAGATCCTATGGATATACAGGAATTTAAAGATATGATACTGGAGCATATCTTGGCTAATTATGATGCCACTCCATATAATCTATCCCATGAAGATATTAGCAATATAGAAGGACTTGTGAATGAAAAATATGGCACATGGGAATGGAACTTCGGACACTCTCCAAAGTATAATTTTAGGAAGCACGGCAGATTTAAAGGTGGTAGCATAGAAATACATCTAAATGTAGAAAAGGGTATAATACAGGATATAAAAATTTATGGAGATTTTTTTGGAAAAAAAGATATAAAAGAACTGGAAGCTGCTTTGGCGGGAGTAAAACATAGCTTTATAGATATAAAAAGCGTACTCGTTTCTTTTAATATACAAGATTTTTTTGCTAATATAACGCTAGATGAAATACTAAATTTGTTTTTCTAGAGTAAATTATATAAAGATATGCCGCAAAATAGCTTTTATCAAAAGCTTTTCTGCTGCATATCTTTTATATCTATAACTGGAATATTGCCTCACGAATAATTTCTGATACGGTAGGATGGGGAAATACTGTTTTTTTGATATCATCTATATTCATGCCATTTTGTATCATGATACCTGCCCCATATATGATCTCAGACGTATAACTCCCTATCATATGAACACCTATAAGTTTTTTAGTGCTTTTGTCTACTAATACCTTACATATCCCATCCCCACGTTCGTTCTCGGCCATATATCTTCCGCTATACTGCATAGGGATGTTAACCATATCATAATCTATACCTGCACTCTTTGCTCCCGCCTCGGTATATCCTACTCCCGCCACCTCCGGACTAGTATATATAACCGATGGTATGACACTATAATCTAACCTGTCTTCTATCCCAAGCATATCGTTTACCGATACCTCTGCCTCCCTATAGGCTGCATGGGCCAGCATATATTTACCATTTACATCCCCTGCCGCATATACACCTAAAACATTTGTCCTGCCCCTATCATCCGTTTTTATGGCCCCCCGTTCTAGTTCTATGCCTATATTTTTAAGTCCAAGGCCTTCAGTAACAGGCCTACGCCCTACGCTTATCAATACCTCATCAGCAGTCATTTCGGAAGTTTTACCATCTTGGTCATATAATAGTGTATTACCCTTAAGTTCTAAAAGCTTAGATCCTAATTTAAAATCTATACCCTTCTTCTTATAATTTCTAAACAATATATTGCTTATATCCCTGTCTATTTCTCCACCTATATGATCAAGCATCTCAATTACTGTAACCTTGCTGCCTGCAGAATTAAAATACGAAGCCATCTCAATTCCGACAACGCCGCCGCCTATTATTACAAGTGATTTTGGAATAGCCTTGAGATTGAGTATTTCCCTATTTGTCAATACAAATCCCGACTTTAACCCCTCTTCTATGCCAGGTATTGGGGGAATGGCGGGAGATGAGCCTGTCGCAATGAGCAGTTTTTTCCCTTTATACTCTGTATCTCCAACACTTATTATATAGCCATCCTCTGATTTCTCCATTATCATGCCTATGCCATCTATAATATCAACATTGCTCTTTTTTAGGGCAGCCTTTACCCCTGCTGTAAGCATTTTTACGACTTTATTCTTCCTTGATATTACGGCACCATGATCTAATATAGCATCTTTTGTAGTAACCCCATACTTTTCACTAAATTTTGCATAATCGTAGATCTTTGCAGAATTTAAAAGGGTCTTGGACGGTATACAGCCTTCATTTAAACATACACCCCCAAGAAACTGTTTTTCTATAAGGGCCACACTTAACCCTCCATCTCCTGCCCGCTCGGCAGCAATATAACCTGCAGGTCCTCCACCAAGGACTATTAGATCATACATATAACTATGCTCCTTCCATTTCGTAACTAGTTTTATAAATTACCTAACTACGCCATCCCATTTGGGTAACTTTTTATCAATAAATGTCTTCTCTATAACGGTATATTGGGGCAATCCTTTTTTAGTAGGAATAGGCACTTCACCATCAATAAGGGGCTGCATATACTCAATGGCATCATTAGTTACAAAATTTCCTTCTGGTATCACCCACTTAGTAGGAAACAATTGTTCTGCATTGGCTACATCTCCCAAAGGTACCATTATTGGCTGCCATTGATATGGTTTATTGCTTATCCTTTTTATGCCTGCCATATATCCGGAATATTCATTTATCGCATAATCTGTTGCCATATACCCCATCCAGTATGCCTCATCTAAATCGGTTTTGGATACACAATGCATGGCGCATCTCTGTAATATACTAGGATTTATTACTTTTACACGTCTCGTTATATTATCTTCCACTATCCGCTGTAATATTAATGAAACGCCACCTAGCTGCTTATGGCCGAACTTATCTATATTATCTTCCTGTGCACCTATTAATTGACCCTTTTCATCCTTTATGCCTTCAGATACTACTGCAAATACTATATGCTGCTTTCTATGTAGCCTGTCCACATCAGACAAAAATCTTTCCATATCAAACGGCACCTCAGGCAAATATATAAGGTCTGGCACGGGCTTTCCTTCGTATACCGACAATGCAGTACTAGCAGCAAGCCAACCTGCATGCCTACCCATCACTTCCATTATTACCACTGTATCAGCCGTATAGGTGTTACAGTCAAAAGCCGACTCAATTGCAGCTATATTTAAATACTTAGCTGCGCTTCCATACCCCGGCGAATGATCAGTACCTTTTAAATCATTGTCTACCGTCTTTGGAATACCCATTATCTTTATATCTATACCCATTTTTTTAGCATAATAATCTAATTTTGATGCAGTATCCATAGAATCGTTCCCGCCATTATACAAAAAATAGCCTATATTATGGGCTTCTAGTACTTCAAAAATACGTTTGTAGTCTCCATGCCCAATATCAGTATTTAATCTATAACGGCATGAGCCTAATGCAGAAGAGGGAGTATAGACCATACCATCTATTATCTTCCTATTTTGATTGGTAAGATCTATAATCTCTTCCTTCAAAACCCCTAGTATGCCATTTGCTGCTCCGTATATCCTGTCTATTTTATTACTTTCCAAAGATCTGTAAAAAGCCCCTACCACACTTGAATTTATAACAGCTGTAGGGCCTCCTGATTGTGCAATCAATATATTCTTTTTAGTCATCTTTACCCCCGCAATTCATTGAATAAAAATATTAACATCAAGCATTGTATCAAAGGATATTTTATGTGTCAATCATAGCTCAAATATCAATTTTTTATTACCCTGGGGCTTAAATAACTCAAACTCTGTTCCCATTTATTGATATATTGACCTGTAGCCCATTGAGCCATTACCACCGATTCTCCATCCCCTATTGGAATTTTTTTTAACGGTTTATTATCTATTATATTATCTTTTATAGTATATACATATATATTATTTTGGCCTATGGCTATAAGAAGTTCTTTGTTTGGAGAAGTATAGGCATCAACAGCTTCAGGCAATACAGATTTTATATAATTCCACCCCACATGCAATTCATCATAGTTTATCAACTTATCCGGAGGTATGGTATTTATATTAAACTCTAAATAATCATTTAGATCCTTAGGTACTTTATAATTCAGTCTTCCCCTTAATATCCAATGGCCATTTCTTCGAACAACTGTGAAATTGCGTTCGTCTGCCATCGGTTCTAACCTAGATATTATCTCTTTAGACTGGGATAGGCGCAACGATTCTGCTGAATTCATAAGCGCCTTTTTTCCCGGTTCTCCTGCAATATCCGATATCCTTATACCTTTATTAGTTCGTATATTATCTATAGGTATTACCTTAAGCTGCATAGCAGAATGATCTTTTTCATCTTTAAATTCTTCAATATATTCAATAGCCATGTAATCATTACCTACAAATCTTATATGCTGTTTAATATTACCTGTTTGACTGTCTTGTTCCGGCATATTAATCTGAGACTCAATTATAAGATTGCTTATCTGCTTGCTGCCTCCATCTACCGGATATGCAAACAGCTCATCTTGAAAAGACTCATCATTTTTTTTAGTTTCTACACCTATTCGCCAAAACCCCGTTTTTCTAGGCACAAAAAGATTTGATACTTCCAATACCGGCTTCAATATCCTATTTCGCGATGATATCCAAATTGTACGATATTGCTCCTTAGCCTCATCGTATAATCCTAAAAGCACTCCTGATCGTAATAGATCTGGCTCCTTTTCAAGAGCATCATTATCTATATACTCTTTTTCTTTATTATTCTCAAAAGTACGCATAAATTCTTCCGTATCATCTGAAACTTTATCCATATAATAGAATATACCATTAATGTATACAATTGTTTTGTTTTGATCTATTCTTATAAAATCATAAAAAGGCTTATCATCACTGCTAACGGATATCACATCAATATACTCTGCATCCACACCAAGTTGTTCCGCTTTTAGCCTATAATGATACAAAAAATATTCTTTGGTATCTACTCGCTTTATCTTGTATTTGGGATTATTACATTTTTCATTTGCAAGCATAACTATATGCTTATCAAATATGACTTTTTTATCAAGCATCTGCCGGTTACATGATGTATCTGCAATATTCTCCGCCTCTACACATTGATTTATAGACCATACTCCTTTTAATGGTGTAATATTATTTTCAGGAGCTACTATCTTCTCTCCTTTTAAATTTGGGTCAACATTGCACCCCTGCATAAATAATATAGAAATTATTATCACAGTACAAAACAGTAAATGCAAATATCTCTTTTTCATATAAAAAGCACCTCAAGATTTCTGATCTTTTACAGGGAGTTTGATAAATACCGTTGTGCCCTTTTCTAATTCACTCTGTATCTTCAAACTGCCTTTGTGAAGATTTATTATCTCATTACATATTGATAGCCCTATACCGTTTTTTGATTTGCTGTTCTTACCCTTAAAAAATTTTTCTTTCACCCTTGGTAGATCATCTGGACTTATGCCGCACCCATTATCACTAATGGATATATCGATATATCCATTGTCATATTCTGCTTTAAATATCACCTGTCCACCTTGCTGAGTAAACTTAAATGCATTATCCAATACGTTTATAAATACCTGTTTTATTCTATCCTCATCAATTTCTACAAGCGGCAGGTTGTCTGGATACTCTACTATAAAATCTATATTGTTTCTTGCAGCCAATGGAGTCATATGATTTTTTATATATTCTATTACAATTGTTATTTCTGAAATCTTCTTTTTTAAAGTCATTTTACGTGAAGCAAGTCTGGAAAAATCCAACAATTCCTCAACCATACTAGTCAATCTGTCACTTTCATTTTCTATTATTTTAAGTCCTTCTCCCAAAAGTTTTTCATCTATGGGTTGCTGACCTGAATTTAAAGTCATGGCCCATCCCTTTATAGATGTAAGGGGTGTTCTAAGCTCATGGGACACAGAGGATAAAAATTCATTTTTTAGATTATCCTTTTTTACAATTTCATCAGCCATATAGTTTAGTGTATCCGACAATTGCCCTACTTCATCATCAAATACCTTTTGACTCCTAACTTCAAAATCTCCCGATGCCATTTTGTGAGCCGCATAGGTAACTTCTTTTAATGGTTCTGCTATACTGTTTGCCAAAAACATACTGACAATTATAGATATTATAGCTACTATAATACCTATGATTACAAACGCCATGACAGCAATTTGTATCTCCTTATGCACCTCCCGCAATGATGTTACAAACCTTATGGCACCTACAATTCTTCTCTCCGATATCAGCGGATAGGATACTGCCATTACCTTTACACTGTCATATGGCACGTTTCCAATCCATACTCCTTTTGAGCCAGATAGGGCCTTTTTTATATCACTTGTTTCCATACGGCCTTCCGGCATAAATCCTATTGAATCCATAATCATCTGCCCAGATGTATCTATTATTTGCACCTCAGCACTAGTTTGCTTCCAAAAAACATCTACATTGTCCAATATATTATCAGAAAGGGGTGTGTTGGAAAAATACCTTGTATAAAAATCAGAAGATAGCCTTATCTGATTCGATAAAACCTCTTCTGCGTTTGCATAATAATATTGCTTAACTAAATAGATAAGCAATAATTCCAATATTATAACACTTATAAGTATGATACATACAAAATTTGCTATTAACCTTTTCTTTATACTCTTCATATAGACCATCCCATATGCACTACATTTTTTTCCATCTGTAACCAGTCCCCCAAATAGTTTCTATATAAACCGGCCTTGACGGAGAATCTTCAATCTTGGTCCGTAGCCTTCGTATATTGACATCTATAATCTTTGAATCCCCTATAAAATTATAGCCCCATACTAGATCCAAAAGCTCATCCCTAGTAAAAGCCCTCCCCGGATTTTCCATGAAAAGCTTAAGCAATAAATACTCTTTAGGCGTTATATCAAGCTCATTACCATCCTTATAAGCACGCTGTGAATAGGGATCCAGTTTGAATGAGCCACTATATATAATAGCATTTCTAACCTTATCAGTCTTTGTTTCCATCCTTCTCAAAAGAGCTTCAACCCTAAGCACCAGTTCCATTGGATTAAAGGGCTTTACCACATAGTCGTCTGCACCAAATTCTAAACCCATTATTCTATCCATTTCTAAATTTCTGGCAGTAAGCATAATTATACCTATATGTGGAAAGCCTTGTCTTAATATTTCACATACCTTAAATCCATCTATTCCTGGTAACATAATATCCAATATAACTACATCAGGTTTTTCCTGCTTGACCACTTCTATGCCATCTTCACCACTAGCAGCTTCTAAAACAATATATTTATTACGCTCAAAATTAATCTTTACAAAACCCCTTATGGCATCTTCATCTTCTATTATAAGTATCTTTTTTTCCATCATGATATACACTCCTATGAACGCACTTGTATTGCCTACAAATCAGCCAATTATAGTATACCATATATCAATCATTTAAAGTCTTAAATTCGTATCCCTGTCCCTTTAAATATTCTATTATGGCTGGTAAGGCCTGAACAGTGGTTTTCTTTGCACCTGCATCATGCATAAGAATTATAACACGATTTTTATTGTTTGTAGTTTTCTTTACCTTTGATATAAGCGTTTCAACAGGTATATTACGACCTTCAGCGTCTCCATTTAAAGCATTCCAGTCAGCATAATTATACCCTAACTCGTCCAACTTATCCTTATAAGGCTTTAACTTTTCTCCAAACGAGCCACCGGGAAATCTAAAAAGTTTACATTCATATTCTGAACCAAGTATTGACTTTAATACATCTTCAGTCTTATGCATATCCTGAAGTAGTGCATCAGGATTTTGATATATACTTTTGTAGTCGTGGGAATAGGTATGATTACCTATTGCATGCCCTTCTGCTACCTCCCTTTTTATAATATCAGGCTTTTGCTCTGCCAAATTTCCTATTACAAAGAAAGTTGCCTTAACATCCTGTTGCTTTAATATATCCAATATCTGAGGCGTATTCTTACTAGGACCATCATCAAATGTCAAATAGGCTACCTTACCATCTCCCTCTGTCCATTTTTTAACACCCCTTAAGTTTTCTTGTCTTAAATCTATTGGAGCTTCCTCGACTTTTGTATCCTTATCCTGACTATTATTTTCAGGCTGCTCGGCCTTTTCCCCACTATTTTTTGAATTATCTCCTTCTTTTTTATCATCGGAAATTTTATTATCCGGTTTTACTTCATCTTTAGATTCAGGTTTGTTTTGTGAATCTTTATCACTCGAATCATCCTTTTTATCGCTAGTAACCACTAGCTTATTATCTTCTGCCGACGCCAACGTATCCTTATCATTTTTACGCATTATACCCTGATGGTTATTCGCCATATGCAACATTACGGCTGCTGCAAAGATCAATATTATAGAAATAGATGTTATTAGAATTTTAGAACGTCTTTTACTACGTACCTGCTCAATCCTCAACATGAAAAATTTACCCCCTTAAAAATAAAACCATTATATATAAATATCACTTCATCTATTATATCTTTTAATCCCCCATTATGAGAAGTGACAAAATAATGAAATTTGCTCTTTTATATAACTTACATCTATAATAATATTATCTGTAATGATTATAACAGTTTTTTTGTATAATTAAATAACAAAATTATAAAGATTGGTTACATTCAAGTTACAGAAAAAAATATCGAGTTTTATCGGTTTTTATATAATTGCGTAACTTTAATGTAAAGTTTATGTAACCATTGCATCAGAAGTAGTATAATATAATTAAAGGGAGATAAAAAACTTGTCGAGGGGAGATAGGACGCATGGCAAAACGTAGAAGCAAAAGAGGACAACATAAAATATTAAATATAATATTAATAACACTGGTACTGGTTTTGTGTATTTGGGGGGTAAACGTAGGCTTAACTATGGAGAAAGAAAAACGCCAAAAAGAAGCTGAAGCAATAAACACTATAGATGAAGAAGCAAAAAAAGAATCTGAACCTATAGAAGAAGAACAAAAAAAGGAAGAGGAGAAAGAAAAAGGGGAAGTTGTAGAAGAAAAAGAACCAGAATATCCCCAGGTAGAAGGGATAAGAAATATACTTCTTATAGGAACTGATGCTAGAACACTTGATGAAAAATCCCGTTCCGACAGTATAATGATATTATCCGTAGACAGTGTCCACAAAAAATTAAAGCTAACTTCAATAATGCGTGACAGCTATGTAGACATACCAGAACATGGAGAACAAAAAATAAATCATGCATTTTTTTATGGTGGACCAGAACTTTTGATGAAAACTGTAGAGAACAATTTTAAAATAGATATAGATCACTACGCAATTATAAATTTCTTTGGTTTTAAAGATTTAGTAGATTCATTGGGTGGAATAGATGTGGAAGTAAAAGAAAATGAAATAAGCCCAATAAATGATGTAATCTATGGAACTATAAAACAAATGCCAGAGTTTAAGAAAGATTTTAAACTGTTAGAACAGCCTGGTATGCAGCATCTAAATGGCTTACAGGCACTTGCATATTCTAGAGTAAGACATGTAGGAAATGGGGATATTGATAGATCAAAAAGACAGAGGGAAGTAATATCCATAGTAATTGGTAGGTTAAAAGATACACCTGTTATAAAATATCCAATGGTAATAACAAAGTTTCTACCATATATGAAGACAGATATGAATGCAGGAGATATAGCAAGCTATGCCTATACCGTATATAAGATTGGCAATTTTAATCCAGAACAAATTCAAATACCTACAGCAGAACTTAGTGTAGGTAAAACAATAAATAAGAAAAAGGGTTGGGTATGGCTAATGGATAAAGAACAAAATTCTAAAATACTTCAGGATTTTATATATGAAGATAAGGAATATGATAAAAATGAAATAGATAAAAAATCTTTTGAAAAAGTTATACAAGCCTATATAGCAAAAGAAGCAGAAACTGCCAGGAAAGAATAAACATATATAAAGAATAAACATATCCATCTTATGAATATGTTTATTCTTTATGGATAAAACCATAGAATATCAGTCCCCCATTTTTGATAGATGCCATATATCACTATTATAATTTTTTATGCTCTCGTCACTAGAAAATCTTCCTGCTCCCGCCACATTCAATATTGCCTTTTTCCACCATATATCAGGCATCTTATATTGATCATCAACTATACTATGAACATGCCTATAGCTATCAAAATCTTTGAGAATCATATACCTATCTGTTATTCCGCCTTCTTCATACAGCAGATAATTATATAGGCTCCTAAACATCATACTATTTTCAGGGGATAAAAATCCATTCACAAGTTGATTTACAACTTTTTTTACATTAGCATCATTATCATAGATCGCCTTTGAATTATATCCCCCGTACTTGTGGTAATTTTCTACCTGATCAGCAGTTAGTCCAAAGATAAATATATTTTGATCACCAACTGCTTCCTTTATCTCGACATTGGCTCCATCGAGCGTTCCTAATGTCAATGCTCCATTTAACATTAGTTTCATATTACCGGTTCCTGAAGCTTCCATACCTGCTGTTGATATCTGTTCACTTATCTCTGCTGCTGGTATAATCTTCTCTGCCAGCGTCACATTATAATTTTCCAAAAATACTACCTTTAACTTATTATTTAATCTTATATCGCCATTGATCCTATTGGCAATGGAATTTATAAGCTTTATTATGAGTTTTGCCCTATAATATCCTGGAGCAGCCTTACCGGCAAAAATAAAAGTCCTGGGATGAATATCCCTACTAGGATTTTCTAATAACAAATCATACATATATAATATATTTAACACATTTAGAAATTGTCTTTTATATTCATGTATTCTTTTTATCTGAACATCAAATATAGATTCAGGATCCACATGTATACCAGTCTTATCAGATATATATTTAGCCAATTTTTGTTTATTATATCTCTTGACATCTGAAAAGCTATCCCTAAATGCACTATCTTCTGAAAATTTGTGTAACCCCTCCAGTTCATGAGAGTCATACTTCCATCTGGTGCCTATCGCATCGGTTATTAAATCTGATAGTCCAGGATTTGCATGCATTAGCCATCTCCTGTATGTTATACCATTTGTAACGCTATGGAACTTATGGGGAAATATAGCGTAAAAATCACTGAATACTTCTTTTTTTAGTATATCCGTATGGAGTTTTGATACACCGTTTATGGAATAACATCCTTCAAGGCATAAATTTGCCATTCTAATTTGGTCATATGCGATAATAGTCATCTTATCTATTTTTTCCCAATCATTTGTACCTTCCCTGTTTAATCTGTGCAGTTGCCTATCATTTATTTCTTTTATTATCATGTATATCCTAGGCAGCACTTCCTTGAACAAATCTATAGGCCATTTTTCTAAGGCTTCACCCATTATTGTATGATTAGTATATGCACATGTTTTAGTCGTTATATTCCATGCCTCATCCCATCCCATACCCTCTTCATCCATAAGGATGCGCATAAGTTCAGGTATGGCCAAAGCAGGATGGGTATCGTTTATGTGTATAACAACATTATCTGACAGTGCCCAAAGTGGAAATTTACCTTTGCTCTTCTTTATAATGTTTTGAATAGTAGCCGATACAAAGAAATACTGCTGTTTTAACCTCAATCTTTTTCCATCTGGATTATTATCCTCCGGATACAGTACCTTTGAAATAGATTCAGCTAGTACCTTTTCTTCGCTTGCTTTAAGATAGTTCCCCCTGTTAAACCAGTCCATATTGATATCATTATATGATTTTGCACTCCATAGCCTCAATGTATTTACTATATCCGAATCATAACCTACTACGGGTATATCATATGGAATTGCATATATTGAATAATAATTTCTATAATCTATCTTAAGTCTTCCATCTTCCCATGTTTCAATGATATTTCCACCAAATTTTACTTCAACTATCTCGTCTTTACATTCTACCTCCCAAACATTTCTATCGGAAAGCCAGTTATCGGCATGTTCTATCTGATATCCGTTTATTATCTTTTGATTAAACAGTCCATATTCATATCTTATACCACATCCATACGCAGGGAGATTCAATGTAGTAAGAGATTCCATAAACGCTGCTGCCAAGCGTCCTAAACCACCATTCCCAATACCAGGTTCATTTTCATACTCTTCCAATTGAGAAAACGGTATACCTAGCTCATTACATACCTGTTTATATATTTCAATATCATCAATATTTATGATATTGTTACCCCAAAATTTGCCTGTAAGAAATTCTATAGAAAGATAGTATAGGGTTTTATATTCTCCAGATTCCATTATTTTTTTAGTATTTGCCCATTTTTTCATTATTTCATTTCTTACCGTTAATGCAAATGCCATATATAGTTCCTCTGTTGTTGCCTGCCCAATATCTTTTGCAAATGTATATAGCAATTCATATTTTATGGATTCCTTTATGCTATCCTTGTCCATGTTTGTCACTTCCATTCTTTTTTAAGTCTTATAGTCCAACTCTGCTATACCAGCAATGAATACAATTCTATATATTTCTTTGCAGATCTACTCCAGCTGTAATCCCTATTCATAGCCTTTATTACCAATTTATCCCATGCTTTCTTGTCATAATAAAAATTTAGAGCCCTTCGTATGGTATATAACATATCGTGTGCATTGTAATTGGTAAAACTAAATCCATTTCCTTCTCGAGTAAATTCATTATATGGTATTACAGTATCCCTTAATCCTCCCGTCTCTCTAACAATTGGAATTGTGCCATATCTCATACTGAATAATTGCGAAAGACCGCAGGGTTCAAACATGGATGGCATTAAAAACATATCTGCACCTGCATATATCCTATGAGCCATAGTATTGTCATAGTATATATTTGCTGATACCTTATCTTTATGTCTGTTTGCTGCATCCCTAAAGAGATTTTCATACTGCCATTCACCATTCCCCAATACTACAAGCTGTAAGTCTAATGATAGTATCTCTTCTAACACACAAGCTATAAGATCTATTCCCTTTTGCGATACCAATCTTGATATCACAGCTATTATTGGTGTATCAGGTTTTACAGGTAAGTTTAGTGTTTTTTGTAGCTGCTTTTTATTTATCATCTTACCCTTTAAATTTTTATAATCGTAGTTTTCAAATATCAAGTGATCTATAGATGGATTATATGCTTCGGAATCAATACCATTTAAAATACCAAACAGTTGTGCATGCCTTGCCCTTAAAAGTCCATCTAATCTCATACCAAAATACGGTGTTTGTATCTCCGTTGCATAGCTAGGGCTAACGGTACTTATTAAATTAGCGTAGGTAAGACCAGCCTTCATGAAATTTACATCACCATAAAATTCAAGTTTATCTGGAGAAAAATATTCAAACCCTAGATCCAAAAGATCGGTCAGCACGTTTTTGGAAAATATGCCTTGATACCTAAGATTGTGTATAGTAAATACAGTACGTATATCCCAATAGGGATTTAGATGCCTATAATGGGCCTCTAGCAATACGGGTATTATTCCCGTTTGCCAATCATGACAATGAATAATATCCGGTATAAACCCCAAATAGGGGATAACTTCCAAAACAGAGCGACAGAAAAATGTATATCTCTCCGGCTCATCGTCTTCGTATCCATACATCATATCCCTGCCAAAATAATATTCATTATCAATGAAATATATAGGTACCCCCTGGTATATAGTTTCCTCCAAACCGCAATATTGATGTCTCCAACCTAGCTTAACAAAAATATGCTTTTTATATGATATATTACTCCTTAGCTCCTGTGGTATTGATCTGTATTTTGGTATTATTACCCTAGCATCTATTCCCTGTTCCCTTAAGGCTTTAGGTAGTGAACCTATCACCTCCCCCAAGCCCCCTGTCTTGGCAAACGGTGCTGCCTCTGATGCTACAAATAATATATTCACCTTAACTACTCGCCTCCTTTTGCATCTGTAATTTTATGTTCTTCCCTATCTAAAAAGATAGATGCCATTCTTAAAAAAATAGTCGCCAATGGGGGAATACATATATTTATTGAATAAGGCATATTATGCCAATTTTTCTTTTCATATTGTATAAACTCCAAGTTCTTTATTCCCGTGCCTCCAAAGCATTCATTATCACTATTAAATACCTCTATATATTTACCATCATATGGTACGCCTATTCTATAATTCTCGTAGGTCACGGGGGTAAAATTGCATACCACTATAACAAAATCCTTTCTATTACGTGAATATCGAATAAAAGATAAGATGCTTTGATTATAGTTGTTGGCATCTATCCACTCAAATCCTTCCCAATCATAATCTACCTCCCAAAAAGCCCTGTTTTCTAGATAAAAATGGTTCAGCTCCTTTACATAATTCTTCAATCTGTAATGCATATCATAATCTAAAAGATGCCAATCAAGACTTTTTTTATAATTCCATTCTATAAATTGGCCAAATTCCCCTCCCATGAAGATAAGTTTTTTACCAGGATGCGCCATCATATATCCATAAAAAGCCCTTAAATTAGCAAATTTAGATACATAATCCCCAGGCATCTTTTCAATAAGAGAGCCTTTACCATGTACTACCTCATCGTGTGATATGGGTAAAATAAAGTTTTCTGAAAAGGCATATGTCATGGAAAAAGTAAGTAAATTATGATGCCATTTTCGATGTATGGGATCCATCGACATATACTTCAATATATCATTCATCCATCCCATGTTCCATTTATAGTTATATCCTAATCCTCCCACATATGTCGGCCTAGTAACCAAAGGCCAGGCAGTCGATTCTTCAGCAATCATGAGCGTATTTGGAAAATCTCTAAATACTATCTCATTCATCTTGCGCATAAAATATATAGCTTCAAGATTTTCCTTACCCCCGTATTTATTGGGCAACCATTCACCTCTACGCTTTCCATAGTCAAGATAGAGCATAGACGCAACTGCATCTACCCTTAGACCATCTATATGATAAACATCCAGCCAAAATATGGCATTAGATATGAGGAAGCTGAGTACTTCCTTGCGTGCATAGTCAAATACCAACGTACCCCAATGGGGATGTTCCCCTTTCCTAGAATCTGTATATTCATATAATGGATTACCATTGAATCGAGCCAATCCATGGGCATCCCTTGGAAAATGCGCTGGCACCCAATCTATTATGACTCCAATACCAGCATTATGACACTGGTCTATAAGATACATAAGATCATGTGGCGCTCCATATCTACTGGTAGCTGCATAATAGCCCGTAACTTGGTAGCCCCAAGAGCCATCAAAAGGATATTCAGATATACCCATTATTTGTATATGTGTATATCCCATTTCCTGAACATATGGTATTAGTTCATCTGCAAGTTCCCTATATCCCATGATATTATCTCCGGTTTTTCTCCTCCATGAGCCTAAATGTACCTCATATATGAGCATAGGTTTATTATATAACGGTGTAGTTCTCTTTTGAATCTGCCATACATCATCATGCCATCTATAATCATATATGTCATATACTATGGATGCAGTGCCCGGCCTCAATTCGCTATAAAAGGCATATGGATCAGCTTTTAAAAAAACTCTCCCATCAAAAGTTTCTATTTCATATTTATAGAGTACATATTCTCCTAAGTCAGGTATAAAAGTAGACCACACCCCTGAATCGCCTAAACTTTGCATGATATTTGCCTGTCCGTCCCAATTATTAAAATCCCCTACTACACTTAACCTTTTTACATTAGGACACCATACAGTAAACTGTACACCTTTTATATCTTCTTCCTTTTTTATATGTGCTCCGAACATCCTGTAGGCATAATAGTTAGTCCCTTCATTAAATAGATATAGCTGATAATCACTTACAAACCCTCTATTTAAAGCCTCCATATTCAAATATCCATATCCTCCTTATTTTCTCCAAAGATGATGTCATTTATAGTATTATTGACCAAACAAATAGGATCTAGTCTAAAAATAATTAAATAAGGGATGCCGCCCTGGCATCCCAAAAACATAGCTCTTTATTTACCATTACATTTAAAGGTATAATTTTTACTATTGTTATTATCCCAGTGATCAGCAGAATCTTTAAATGCAATATTTAAATCACCTTTATTAGTTACCAATATTTCGGTTTCAAATTTGTTATCCCTTACCTTATCCATTTCATATAGACTATTGCCAGACCATTTGTCATCAGAACCGAAACCAACGTGGGCATATACCTTATCGGCACCATCCTTTGCTAATATTCCTTCATATGTGATCTTTACTTTTTTCCCTTTTTCAATACTAGAAGGATTACAGTATACTCCAGAATCGTAATATCTGAAACTAGTCATCAAAATCACCTTCTTTATATTAAATTTTCAATTGATATTATAACCGACTAAAGGTAAAATATTATAATATATTTATAGTAAAATATGAAGTTTTTAAAAATGATAACATAGATTTGTGTTATTTCACAATAAATAGCGATATAAATGGTATAAAACCGAAGAACACATAGGAGTATAGCATAAGCGTACTTAGCAAATTGGCGAAAGAATATTAAAAATTAATATACAGAAAGGATAGAGATATAATAATGGATAATTGTAATCTATGCCCACATAATTGTAACGCAAACAGAATAGAAGGTAAATTTGGCATATGCAAAGCACCCTATTATCCAAAATTAGCACGGGCAGCCCTACATTATTGGGAAGAGCCATGTATAAGTGGTACTAGAGGATCGGGAGCAGTATTTTTTTCCCATTGTAATTTAAAATGCATATACTGCCAAAATTACGACATAAGTCAAGAATATTTTGGCAAAGATATTTCCATAGAAAAACTAGTGGATATTTTTTTGAATTTTCAGAAAATGGGAGCGCATAATATCAACCTTGTATCTCCTACTCCATTTATACATGCTATAAAAGATGCCATCATTAAGGCAAAAGAAAAAGGGTTATCCATACCTATTGTATATAATTCAAATGCCTATGAAAATATAGATGCGATTAGGCAATTAGATGGATTAATAGATGTATATCTACCTGATTTAAAATATTATAATGACAAATACAGCATCGAATTTTCAAACGCTTCCCACTATTTTGACCATGCAACTTCGGCTATATTGGAGATGTATAGACAGGTTGGAAGCCCCATTATGGATGATGAAGGTATCATAAAGAAAGGCCTTATAATACGTCATCTGCTGCTACCAGGGCTTATGGACGATTCTAAAAAGGTATTAGATTGGATTGCCATGTCATTGCCAAAAAGCGTATACATAAGCCTAATGGCCCAGTATACGCCAGTTTATAAAGCTAAGGAACATAAAATTTTAAGCCATGCCATAAGCAAAAGACATTATGATGCCATAATAGATTATTTCTGTAAAATAGGATTGGAAAATGGATATATTCAGGATATATCATCGGCTAAATCCGATTATACTCCCGCCTTTGACCTCACAGGCATTTAATTGCCTTACTAAGGCGTGATAATCCTTCCTCTAAAATACTCCTAGGACAGGCAAAGTTTAAACGCTGAAATCCACTGCCATCTATACCAAAGCTTGGACCATCATTAAGTCCCAAACCAGCCTTATGTATAATAAAGGATTTTAATTCATCATCGTCCATACCCAATGCCCTAAAATCCAACCATGCCAGATACGTCCCCTCTGGTACTACTAGCTTCACCCCAGGTACTTCGCTATCTATGCAATCGGATAAGAGCCTAAGATTATCACCCAGATACATAATAAGTTCATCTAGCCATTCTCCACCATATCTATAGGCAGCCTCCAATGCAGTTATACCAAGAAGATTATTTTCTATGTGAAATCTATCCATACCTGCTTTAAATTTTTTCCTAGCAACCTCATTTGGTATAATTGCAACCGAAGTTGTTAGACCTGCTATATTAAATGTCTTGCTAGGGGCTATACACGTTATAGTATTTTGTGCTGCCCAATCAGATATAGATAATACAGAAGTATGCCTATAACCCTTATATACTATGTCTGAATGTATTTCATCGCACACCAAAAAGACATCATATCGCGAGCACATATCAACCAGAGTTTTTAGTTCTTCATATGTCCATACTCTGCCTACAGGATTATGGGGACTGCATAGTATCATCATCTTAACACCAGATCTAAACTTTTCTTCCAAATCATCAAAATCCATTTCATAGTGGCCTTCTACCATTTTTAATGGGTTTGTAACCAGCTCCCGCCCATTATTTTTTACTACATTATAAAACGGTGGATATACAGGGGTCTGTATTAGCACCCTATCCCCTGGATCAGTACAACTATCTACTGCAAAAGCCAAACTTGTAACCACCCCAGGACTATTTAATATCCATTCAGGCTGTATTTTGAGTCCATGGCGCTTCTCCTCCCAGTCTATTATAGCCTTATAATATGACTCTGGCCGTTCTGTATAGCCAAACACTCCATGTCCCACTCTATTTTTTAAGGCATCTATCACAGGTTTTGGAGATAGAAAGTCCATATCGGCCACCCACATTGGTAATACATCTTCCCTGCCAAAAAACTCTTTGTTATAATCCCATTTTATCGCATAAGTACCTCTACGATTTACTACCTTATCAAAATCCATATCTATATCCCCTTCTTTAATATTAAAATAAAAATAAATCAAAAGTTAGTATATCTATCTACAAACTTTGTTCAGTCCCTATACTAATTGATTATAGCATAAAAACTTAATTTTACATACAACTTGTAATCAAGAATATTTTGTCATAGAATATAAAATGATCTAATATAAAGTACTGCATAAAAATATAAGGGAGGAACATAGGATGAAGACAACAGCACGTTATATTGCTCAAGCAGCTATCATAGCAGCCATATATGCAGCTGTAACCATAGCATTTGCGCCAATAAGCTATGGTCAAGTACAGGTTAGAATATCAGAGGCACTCACCGTACTACCTGCCCTTACTCCAGCTGCAATACCAGGATTGTTTATAGGCTGCATTTTAGCAAATATATATGGTGGCGGTGGTATCATAGACATCATATTTGGCAGTCTAGCTACTTTGCTTGCCGCATTTTTATCATATAAGATGCCAAAGAAATGGATGGTACCCATACCGCCTATAATAATAAATGGTATTGTGATAGGCTTTGTACTTAATTATCTATATGGACTACCCCTCTTTATAACCATGGGTTGGGTAGCCTTAGGAGAACTTATTTCCTGCTATGCCTTGGGATATCCACTACTCTTAGCCCTGTCTCACCATTACCCGCATGGCATTTAATATGGCTATTATAGTTACACCTACATCGGCAAATACTGCCTCCCACATAGTGGCTACGCCAAATGCACCAAGCACCAACACTATTAGTTTAACACCCAATGCAAATATTATATTTTGAATCATTATACGCTTGGTACGCCTGGATATCTTCATTGCCTGGACCAGTTTTGATATCTGATCGGTCATAAGCACTACATCCGCCGCTTCTATGGCCGCATCAGAGCCTAAACCACCCATGGCTACTCCTATATCTGCCCTGGCAAGCACCGGGGCATCATTTATACCATCTCCTACAAATATTACTGCACCTTCACCCTCTTTATCAGCTATTATAGATTCTAGCCTTTCAACTTTTTGGTGCGGCAACAATTTTGCATACACTTGCGTTATTCCTATTTCCTGTGCTATACTACGTGCTGCAATATCATTATCACCAGTAAGCATGATTATATCTTTGACCCCTATGGATTTAAGATCACAAATTGCCTCTTTTGCATCATCTTTTACTATATCAGATATGAGTATATAACCTACATATTTTTCATCAGCAGCAATATACACTATGGTCCCCGGTCTATTTACTTCTTCCACTTCGATGCCATAAGAATCCATAAGCCTTTTATTACCTACAAGCACCCTAAATTCCCCTACAATTGCCTCTATCCCATTACCAGGTCTCTCTTTATATCCCTTTATTATCTCCTTGTCTATCCCTTGCCCATAAGCCTTTAATAAGGACTCTGCTATGGGATGGGTAGAATAGCCTTCTCCATAGGCTGCGTAATATAAAAGCTCTTCTTTTGTAATACCTGCTTCCGGTTGTATCTCTGTTACTTCAAATACCCCTCGGGTAATAGTTCCTGTTTTATCCATAACCACCACCGACACATTATCCAAGGCCTCTAGATAATTACCACCCTTTATGAGTATCCCCTTCTTAGAAGCTGCACCAATCCCTGCAAATACAGTAAGGGGAATGGATATTACTAGAGCACATGGACAGGATATGACAAGAAATATAAGTGCCCTATACAGCCAATTGGAAAAGTTCCCCGCAAATATTGGTAGTATAAAAGCCAATACAGCTGCAATACCTACTACAGAAGGTGTATAATACCTTGCAAATTGAGCCATAAAGCGCTCGGTCTTTGCCTTTTTACTACCAGCATTTTGCACCATATCCAATACCTTGGATACGGTAGATTCTCCAAACTCTTTATTTACCTCGATCTTCAGCACGCTACTCTGATTTATAAATCCAGCTAGTATTTCATCTCCCGCCTTTATCTCCACTGGCACTGGTTCGCCTGTTAAAGCCGATGTATCAGCCATTGATACACCTTCTAATACTATACCGTCTAATGGCACCCGTTCCCCCGGTTTTACTACTATGGTCTCTCCGATCTTTACATTTTGAGCTGGCACCCTCTTTATATCTCCATCTAGGTATATATTAGCCTCATCCGGTCTTATATTCATTAAAGATTTTATGGATTTTCTTGAGTGATCCACTGCAATATCCTCAAAAAGTTCACCGACTTGATAAAACAGCATAACTGCTGCACCCTCTGGGAACTGCCCTATGGCAAAAGCACCTATAGTGGCAATTCCCATCAAAAAGCTTTCATCAAAGAAATTTCCCTTTGTAATATTCACAGCTGCCTTTGATAAGACAGGAAATCCCACCAATACATAGCTTATAAAAAATATAAAAAATGAAGTCCATTGTGAAAAATCAAATATTAGTCCTATGATAAATAAAATAGCGCTTATGACCAGAGCCCATATATGGACATCTCCATGCTCTTCTTCGTCTTCTTCATCCAAAATGTCATTCTTTTCTATTACTTGGACATCCGGCTCTATATCCCTTACTAAGGTCTTTATATCCTTTATAACTTCATCTGGATGATGCCCTTCATCAATTTCCACCATCAATGTCCTTGTTGAAAAATTCATACTTGCTTCTCCGACCCCTGGTATGCCATTTGTTCCGTCTTCTATCTTTACTGCACAATTTGCGCAACTGAGCCCTTTTAGATAAATTTCTTTTTTATTTCTTTTATCCATAGTTATCACCTCTATAATTCGTTTATATGCTCCAATCCTTTCTTAAATATCTCACTTATATGTTCATCGTCTAAAGAATAATAAACCACCTTACCATTTCTACGGTATTTAACTAAACGGGATTGTCTTAAAACCTTTAGTTGATGGGAAACAGCTGACTGGCTCATCCCAAGAAGGGCTGCAATATCACACACGCACATCTCACATTTTGAAAGGGCGTATATAATTTTAAGCCTTGTATCATCACCAAACACCTTAAAAAATTCTGATAAACTTAAAAAGGTATCATCCTCTATCATATCCGCTTTAACCTTATTCACCGCATCCTGATGTATTACCGTTACACCACATACTTCTATGGTCTTATCGATCTTTTTCCCATTCATACTATTTCACCTTCTTCAAGCTTTATAATTTCACATATGAATATATGTTCATATGTTATATTGTATTATATCCTCCTTTTAAATATAATGCAACTCAAATTTCTAACAACTAACACGATATAAATACTATAAAAACTGAAGGGCATGTGGAATCATCATACCATTATATCTGTTTAAAATACCATTCTAACCATAATGAACGAATTTTTAAACGGATTTATGGAAACGTATAAGATATGCATGATAAAAACCAAAAAAATTTTATTTTTATAATTGACAACGAGATATTTTTATGTATATAATTTATTGAGTTTATTAAGAATGAACTTTTTGTTTAGGTACACTAAACAAAAAATACCATCATTTATGAATGGGTGAAATAATGAATATTGGTGAAAAGATAAGAAGGTTGAGAATTAAAAATAACCTTACACAAAAGGAATTAGCCGACAGAACTGAGCTTTCCAAAGGTTTTATATCCCAAGTTGAAAGGGATTTAACGTCACCTTCTATAGCTACCTTGGTTGATATATTAGAATGTCTGGGAACAAACCTAAAGGAATTCTTCGATGATATGGAGGATGAGAAGATTGTCTTTGGCAAAGATGATGTCTTTGTAAAGACTAACAATGAGTTAGGCCATGAAGTGGTATGGCTTATACCAAATTCCCAAAAAAATCATATGGAGCCTATCATTTTGAATCTAGAACCTGGTGGTTCTTCAGAGATAGATGAGCCCCATGAAGGCGAAGAATTCGGGTATGTAATCTCTGGCAGTATATATATATACCTTGGTAGTCAAAAACTAAAAGCGAAGAGAGGGGAAAGTTTTTATTTCAAACCCTCTAGTACGCACTATATTACAAATGCAGGCAAGAGTATATCGCGCGTATTGTGGATATCTACTCCGCCTAACTTTTAAATATTTCAATATATGGGAGGAGATGAAACATGGCTTCAAGCATTATAGAACTAGTAAACGTATCAAAGGATTTTAATGGAGCCGAAGCATTAAAAAATATAAACCTATACATCAGGCAGAATGAGTTTTTAACCCTTCTGGGACCAAGCGGATGTGGCAAAACAACAATGCTTCGAATAATAGGTGGTTTTGAACAGCCTAGTTCTGGGGATGTTTTATTTGAAGGTAAAAGTATTATATCCGTTCCACCTTACAAAAGAAAAGTAAATACTGTGTTTCAAAGGTATGCGCTTTTTCCCCATATGAATGTATTTGATAATGTCGCCTTTGGTCTTACTATAAAGCATATGGATAAAAAGTCCATACGTCAAAAGGTTGGAAAAATGCTACAACTTGTAAATCTTGATGGGTTTGGGAAAAGGTCCATAGACTCCCTAAGCGGTGGTCAACAACAGAGGGTAGCAATCGCAAGGGCATTGGTAAACGAACCTGAAGTTTTACTGCTAGATGAACCCCTTGCTGCACTTGATTTGAAGCTAAGGAAGGATATGCAGATAGAGTTAAAAAACATGCAGCAAACTCTGGGCATAACCTTTATATATGTTACCCATGATCAGGAGGAAGCCCTCACAATGTCAGATACCATAGTAGTAATGAAGGATGGGCTGATACAACAGATAGGTACTCCAGAAGATATATATAATGAACCTAAGAATACTTTCGTAGCAAATTTCATTGGGGAGAGCAATATAATAGACGGGATAATGCATAAGGATTATCTGGTAAGTTTCTCAGAACGGAATTTTCAATGTGTAGATAAGGGCTTTGCCAATGATGAGCTAGTTGATGTAGTAATAAGGCCTGAGGATATAAAGATAGTGCCTCAAGATCAGGGTATGCTTGTTGGAACTGTAAAATCAGTAACCTTCAAGGGAGTACACTATGAAATGATGGTAGATAGCAATGAATTTACTTGGAAAGTTCATAGCACCCTTATGGAACCTACTGGTACAAATGTAGGCCTAAAGATACTCCCAAATGATATCCATATTATGAAAAAGGTGATGGCACAATGAAAAAGACGTGGGTTGCTTATCCGTATCTAGTTTGGATGGTATTGTTCATAGTAGTTCCACTCTTTTTGGTTGTATTCTATAGCATAACAATACCTACAGATAATGGAATACAGTTTACACTAGAAAATTTCAAGCGCTTTATGGATCCCATATACCTAGATGTACTTTGGCATTCCATACTATTAGCGCTCATAAGCACATTAGTATGCTTAATTTTAGGGTATCCCATGGCAATGATACTGGCTGGTAAAGATATAGATAAGAAAAATATATTAGTTCTACTTTTTGTAATACCTATGTGGATGAACTTTTTACTCCGTACCTATGCCTGGTTGACCCTACTTGAAAAACGTGGCTTTATAAATATATTTTTAAAATTCTTAGGTCTACCTGCTTTAAATATACTCTACAATGATCAAGCAGTCGTGCTAGGTATGGTATATAATTTTCTACCTTTTATGGTGCTACCCATCTATACTGTGGTAATGAAAATAGATAAAAATGTAATAGAGGCGGCACAGGATTTAGGTGCAAACTCCTTTTATGTATTTATGAAGGTGATATTTCCTTTAAGTCTGCCAGGGGTTATGTCCGGTATAACAATGGTATTTATGCCTGCAGTAACAACATTTGTAATATCACGACTGCTAGGTGGTGGACAATATACCCTTATAGGCAACTTAATAGAACAACAGTTTATATATGTAGGTGATTGGAACTTTGGTTCTGCCATATCGATCATAATGATGCTTCTTATACTTGGCAGCATGGCTATTATGTCACGATATGAAAAACAAAATGAAGGAGGAGGATTATGGTAGGCAAATTTTTTAAAAAACTCTATACTTTCTTGATATTTCTCTTTCTATATGCTCCAATAGCAGTGCTAATAGCATTTTCATTTAATAATTCACGTTCAAGGGGTGTATGGGGAGGTTTTACTCTAAAATGGTATAAGGAGCTTTTTAATGATACTCAGATAATGTCCGCCCTTTATTATACTATTTTAGTAGCGGTTTTATCTTCCATAATTGCCACCATAATAGGCACTGCAGCAGCGGTAGGCATAAACAATATGAAGAGACATAAAAAAAATCTGGTGCTGAATATCACCTATCTGCCTGTGCTGAATCCCGATATAATAACCGGTATATCCCTAATGATTTTATTTATCTTTATAAATTCAAAGTTTGGCTTTGGCAATCTAGGTTTTTGGTCATTGCTACTTGCCCATATAACATTTAATATTCCATATGTTATACTATCCGTTATGCCAAAGCTAAAACAGCTAAATAAATATGTATACGAGGCAGCATTGGACCTAGGCGCTACACCATGGTACGCCTTTAGGAAGATAATACTGCCTGAGATAATGCCTGGCGTAGTAACAGGTGCTCTATTGGCCTTTACGTTATCAATAGATGACTTTGTAATAAGCTTCTTTACTACAGGTTCCGGAGTATCCAATCTATCCATTGTAGTATACTCCATGGCTAGAAGGGGCATAAACCCAAAGATAAACGCCCTATCTACTATAATGTTTGTAAGCGTATTATTGTTATTAATATTAGTAAATTCCAGGATGTCTGGTAATAATATTAAAAAACAAAGGGAGAGTGAAATATGAACAAAAAATTTCATGTTATATGGTTGTTAATATTAGCAATAGGTACTATGGCATTACTCAGTGGATGTGGAAGCAGCGATAAGGCTCAAAAACCCACTTTAGATGTATATAATTGGGGAGATTATATAGACGAGAATGTTTTAAAGGAATTTGAAAATAAATATGGTATAAAGGTAAACTATGATACATTTACTACCAATGAAGATATGTATGTTAAGATAAAGTCAGGCGGGAGCAATTACGATGTCTTATTCCCTTCCGATTATATGATAAAACGTATGATAGATGATGGGATGCTCTATAAGCTCAATATGGATAACATTCCTAACTATAAATATATAGAAGATAGATTTAAAAACTTGGATTACGATCCCAATAATGAATATTCCATACCATATATGTGGGGCACAGTAGGCATCCTATACAATAAAAATATGGTAAACGACAATGTAGACAGTTGGAGAATACTTTGGAATCCTAAATATAAAAAGCAAGTACTTATGATAGACAGTCAGAGGGATTCTATTGGCATTGCCCTAAAGATGTTGGGGTATTCCCTAAACACCGACAACGAAAAGGAATTGGAAGAGGCCAAGGATATACTTATAAAACAAAAAAAGGATGGATTGGTGCTGGCATATGTGGTGGATGAAGTAAAGGACAAGATGATTGCTGAAGAAGCAGCCTTGGCAGTTGTATGGTCTGGAGATGCCATATACTCCATGCGTGAAAATCCTAATTTAGATTATGTTATACCCAAAGAGGGCACCAATCTGTGGTTTGACGCTGTAGTAATACCTCAAAACAGCAAGCATAAGGAAGAAGCAGAAAAGTTTATAAACTTTTTATGTGAACCGGATATAGCATTTAAAAATACCGATTATATCGGCTATTCCACTCCTGTTTTAGAAGCTAGAAAAATGCTAGATCCTGAGCTTGCAAATGACAAAACTGCATACCCAGACGAAGCAGACCTAAAAAATAGCGAAGTATTTAAAAATCTTGGTAAAATGTTAAAAACATATGACAGGATATGGACAGAAATAAAAGCAGCAAAATAGAGTGGAAAAATTCCACTCTATTTTTTTCTACCTCTTTAATACAAAACATCATAAACCTATCGATAAACTCAAAATCATCCTCAGCGTTTAAATATACAAAATTAAATTCTCTATACATCTTTATACCTTCAATAGGTACCTGTACCAGCGTATTAGCTGATATATTCCCCCTTACCGCCTCTCGTGATATAACCGAATATCCAAGCCCCGCCTCCACCAGAGAAATTATGGCATTTATATCCCCTATCTCCATATATACATTTGTATCCTCAAGCAGGTATCCATAATCCCCTAGATAGCGTTCAAATATGGTTCTAGTCCCTGAACCTTGTTCTCTTAGTATCAAATTGCCTTTTATAATCTCATCGATATTCACATATGCCTTTTTTGCAAAGGGATGATTAGGTGAAGCTACAAGAATAAGCTCATCATCTTTTAATTTTTTAAATTTAAACTTTGTTTTATCAAAGGCACCTTCTACTACTGCCAAATGAAGTTTCCCACTTGCAAGCTCTTCCAGTATATTTTGTGTGTTTTCCACCTTTAATATTACATCTTCATCATATATCTGTCTATACATGCCCAAAATATAGGGAAGCACATACCCACCTATGGTCATGGTAGCCCCTATTATGTATTTGGGGCGGCAGTTTTGTACCTCCCGCCTCGCCTCTTCAGATAAATTGAACATCCGATTTACATACTTAAGAAGTACCTCTCCCTGGGAAGTAAGGTAAATTCCTTTACTATTTTTATCCACAAGGGATGTACCATAATAGTGCTCCAAGTATTTTATATGCTGTGATACAGCTGGTTGCGTAAGATGCAATATCTGCCCCGCTTTTGTATAATTACCAGTCTTGGCCACTGTCATAAACGTTACCAGCCTAGTATCTATCATCTAACTATCCCCTTTTTTAAATCCATTTGGTATAATATATGGAAATTCATACTGGTCATTACGGCATACATAAGCTTCTATCCCAAATACCCGTCTTAACATACACTCATCTATTACACGTGCTGGAGGTCCAAAATCAAATATATTGCCATCATTGACTACGTATATTATATCACAATACCTCATGGCTTGATTTATGTCATGTAACACCACTACCACGGCATTATGGAAAGTTGTATTTAGTTTTTTCAAAAGCTCCAGTATTTCAAGCTGATAGCATATATCCAAAAATGTAGTAGGTTCATCCAATATTATCACCTGTGGTTCTTTTGCAATAGCCATGGCGATATATGCCCTTTGTCGCTCCCCACCTGATAGACTTGATATTGGCCTGTCAAGCATATCCTTAATACCTGTTGATTTTGCAGCCCAATCTATTATATCCCGATCTTTTTTGCTTAGCCGACCCATCCAGTTTCCATATGGATATCGCCCATAAGATATGAGTTGCTGAACTGGAATATCAATTTTTATATCAAGCATCTGGGGTATATATGCTATTTTCTTTGCCAGATTTTTGGGGTTTATAGAACGTATGTCAATACCATCATATTTTATTATGCCCCCTGAAGGCTTCAGACAACCTGCAAAGGCCTTTAATAATGTAGATTTTCCACATCCATTGGGCCCAATTATACCCACTGTTTTTCCTTCTGGAATGGATATATTTACTCCATGTATCACTTCTCTATTTCCATATCCAAGGGAAAGCATATGACCTTCCATTATCATAATATCAATATCTCCTTTTGTTTAACAGATAAAAAAAGAATGGACAACCTAAAATCGCAGTTATGATCCCAACAGGTATTTCTATCGGATCAAAAAGTACTCTAGCTAAAGTATCGCATAAAAGCATAACACTCCCGCCTAAAAGCATACATGCAGGAAGAAGATATTTATAATCATTGCCTATAATCAGCCTGGCCATATGGGGCACTATAAGACCTACAAACCCTAGAAGTCCTGCAATGCTAACAGCGCTTGCCGCAAGTAGAGAAGATATAATTATAAGCACGAATCTAGTGAATTGAACATTTAATCCAAGTGTTGATGCCATATCATCCCCTAACACCAGTATGTTTAATCTCTGTGAAAATAGGAGAGAGATAACTATGGCAGGTAAAAAATATGGGAGCACCATATATATATCATTCCATGTCCTCGAAGAAAGCCCTCCCACCATGAACTGCATAGCCCCTGTCAAACGATCAGGATAAAACACCATGAGAGCATTTGTACCTGCATTTAAAAATGATGATATGGCAATACCAGATAATACAAACCGCATAGGATCAACCCCATCCTTCCATGCCAGGGCATATATAATTATAGTAGTAGACAATGCGCCTATAAATGCCCCTGCAGGTACCAAATAGTAATATTCCGGAAATAGTATAAGGATTATAAAGGCACAAAGCCCCCCACCCGATGATACTCCTGTGATGTTTGGCGATGCCAAAGGATTAGACATCACCCCTTGGAGTATTACACCAGCAGCTGCAAGACAGGAGCCCACTATAGCAGAGGCTATGGTGCGTGGAAGCCTTACATTATATATGATCTGATGATTTACTCCGAAGTCTTCATAGAATATGGCCTTTAATATTAATGAAGGTGTAAGTTTTAATGATCCATTTCCAAGGCTTATAAAAAAACTTATGAATAGTATTATAAGCATAATAGATAATACCAATCTTTTATCCTTAATCATTTTTTATTAAAAACCTCAGGATATAATATCTCTGCCAGACCCTCATAAGCTTCCTTATATCGCTCGTTGGCCTTATAGAGGTATAATTCCTTATCTAGAAATATATATTTATCGTTCTTGACCGCCTTTAAAGATGCCCATGCAGGATTTGATTCCACGTCCTTTTTTATCTTTTCCCTTATGCCCACCACATTACTCCCCATGGTTTGAACAAATATAAAATCAGGATCCTCCTGCAAAACCTTCTCCATGCTGAAGATTTGCATCTGTGCATCAGACATATTAGGATCATAGGCTATATTATAAACCCCTAAATCTTCAAACATAGACCCTACAGTAGATGTGGGTAAGTTGGCCTTTACACCCCTTGCAGTAGCAAATAATAGAAGAACTTTTGGCTTTTTCTCCTTTGGCACCCTTGCTTTTATTTCATTTATTTCTTTCTCTATGACAATACCGTATTTCTCATATAGTTCGTCCTTGCCTGTCAACCTAGTAAATAAGTATAAGGCATCTAGGTACTCATCAAAGTTCTCATACTTAAGACCGATATACTCTATATTGTTTTCTTCAAGCACCTTTATAATATCCGTCTGTCCATTCATAGTAGGACTTAAGATTACAAGATCAGGTTTTAATGACAAAATACGTTCGACATTTGGAGGGCCATTCCCCCCTACTACTTGCGCATTTTGTGCCTTTTTAGGTATTGGGCGGCCACTATCTACTCTTCCTATTACCTCGCCTCCTGCCAAATCCCACAGTTCTAAATATGAATGATACAAGCATACAACCCGTTTGGGGTTTTTGTGTACCGTCTGTTCCTTCCCTAAGGCATCTATAAAGACAACCTTCTCAGCGCCATCCTGTATTATACAGTTTCTTTTCCCAACTGCACCGTCAGTTTTTTTCGGAACACAGGAAGTAAGACTTATTATCAATATTAAGCATATAAATATACTAAAAGTCCTTTTCATGTCTATTTCTCCCCAAAAATCACTTCTTCTAATTTTTGTATTCCAACTCTATCCAGCATATCACCAAATCTTTCTTTTTCCATTGCATACTTCCTATAAAACTCTATTATATCCCCTGTTATCTTCTCAGCATCCTTCACATCTATAAGCCCATCCAGCCTAGTACCCAATCTATATCGTTTACCGAATTTGCCTCCTACAAATATGGCCAAACCCCTTTTCTTTATATCAATAGCATTCATTCTACAGGCAGATATACAATCACCACAGTTTATACATTTATCATAGTCTATTATAGCCCTGCTATTATATATCCTTATAGCCCCCATCTTACAAGACTTTGCACACATACCACATCCAGTGCATTTTGTATCATTTGCCTCTGGAACCACTTGACCCATAATCCCCAGATCATTTAATGATGCCTTGGCACAATTATTAGGACAGCCTACCAATCCTATCTTAAATTTCGCAGGGGTTTCCTCTAGAAAATATTTATCATAAAGCCTTCTACATACATCCTGAGTATCAAAAATACCATGTACGCATACAGTGCCCTTACAAGCCACCAGAGGCCTTAATTTATTTCCCGTACCACCAGATACTAAATTTGCCCTTTTGAGCTCCTCGCGTATATTGTTAATATCTTCATATCTTATCCATGGTATTTCAACACATAGGCGGGTGGTAAAGCTCATGTATCCCCTGCCATATTTAGAAGCTATTTTCGACAATGACATCATATCTTCCGATGTCATGTTTCCTGCATCGGATACTATACGCATAGAAAAAAAATCATTATCTCCCCTCTGTTTTATATAGCCTTCCAGCTTTAGATCAGCCTTTTCCTTAGTTGTTAACATTATAATACCTCCCTATATACTAATAGCATTCTAGTTCCGCATTATAACACAGGCTGACCATAAGGGAAAATAATGATTTATTATATAGTCATAATATTTTATTATAGTTATCCTTTATTCTGCTGTCTGTATCTCTCCCGCCTTTATAAGGGCAAGTTTTGTAGTAACCGGTCCTACCAATTCATATATGACGGTACCAGCCAGTATAATGGTACGTATAGCAGCTCCACGCCCTGGCACAGACTGCTCTGCTATCATGGATAAACCGATGGCAACACCTGCTTGTGGTATCAAGGTAAAACCTAGATACTTCTGCACAGTTTTAGGTGCATTGGTAATATATGCACCTAAATATGCACCAAAGAATTTACCAATTACCCGTACAAAGACATATCCAATGCCTATAAGTCCAACGTCTTTCAAAACTCCTAAGTCCAGATCTACACCTGCTAAAGTAAAAAACGCTACAAATATTGGCGGCGTAACCCTATCCACTATGGACAACAGTCTATTGCTATTTTGAGCCATGTTTGCGATTGTTGCCCCCAACATCATACATGCTAATAATGTAGAAACATTAAAATGTTTTGCAAGACCCAATGCAAGCAATATACTTGCTATGGTTATAACAAGGAGCTCATCCTCACCCTTTGCCTTGGATGAAATATAAGCCAACAATATACCTATGACAAAACCTATAATAAGGGCAAATATTATCTCCCATATGGGTATTAATATGGCCTTTGCAACAGAAAAATCCTTATTAGGATTCATCAGCATCTTTGCAATCGCAGAGGATATGCCAAATGCTATAATACCGACGGCGTCATCTATGGCTACTACCGGCAAAAGTGTATTTACTACCGGCCCTTTAGCCTTATATTGTCTAATAACCATTATAGTTGCTGCCGGTGCAGTAGCTGCTGCTATAGCACCCAGCATCAAACTAAAGGGTACCGACTGCTTAAATACAAAGATCATAAAGATATCTACCAATACCACTGCTCCAAGGGCCTCAAATATGGTGATCCATATAATAGATTTTCCCATCTTTTTAATATGGCGGATATTGAATTCACTGCCTATACCATATGCAATAAAACCTAAAGCAATCTCCGATATTATAGAAAGACTAGATGCTGCATCTTTAGGTATTAACTTCATAATACTAGGTCCTATTAAAATCCCTGCAATTAGGTATCCAGTTACATTTGGTAGTTTAACCTTTGATAAAATTCTCGCAACTATAAGCCCTGCAAATAATATTATTGAAAAATAGTACAATATGTGCATAAATTATTCCCTTCCTCATCTAACTAACGATTATGCCAAACCTTCAACATATGATATTGGCAATGTAAATACTATACCTACACCAGGTTTTGATAAATCTCCTACCTTGCTTTTTATTACATCTATAGCCTCAGGTACCTGGTCGTCCTTCAAAACTACAAATATGGTTTTGTTATATGGATAACTTTCATTTATAAGCATTTTTATCGATCCGAATAATGGTATGTTATCCAAATTATCCTCACCCAGGGCTTTTACCATGCCCATAGAATCTACGATGGTAGCGCCTTTTATCCCTACATCGATAAAGCCCTTTAGTATATCTTCCATACACTCTACCTTGTTTAATATTAATACTAAAACTTGCATTTTTTTACACCTCCTCAAATTCTACATATTTATTATATATACTTCCACCAAAAAATTCAAAGCCCTGTCTTAAAAAACAAGGCTTTGAATCATAAAAATATAAATTTATTTAAGCAATTTCTATCTTGATAAAGAGGCCTTCTTTATCATATTTTGATGGGCAGCATCTACTCGATCACTGCCATGGGTCCGACTGCCTAAAAAGTGTATACAAAATTGTCCATCAAAGTTGTTACTTCTTATATCTTGTCCACCATGTGGCATCCCGTTCATGGATCCAGCTATACGCCTTCCCCCTACTTCTACTATAACCGCCCTACGGCTCCAACTCCAGCTCCCGCCATATGCCTTTTTCATTATAGCAGTATCTTTTGCAGTGACAGGTTCTACATCCGCATGAAGGGTACCACCATATCTGTGTATATTAAAACTCAATCCAGTATCTACATCGATCACTCTAGCATTGGCTTTACGAGGGAAAATACTGTTAACTTGGGACCAGTTCAACATAACAACGGCTGAATTATTTCTATCATTTCCCCTACTATTGGATGAACTAGTATTTGATTTTAACTTTGCCCAGGTCGCTTTGCCCACTATACCATCGCTCTTTAAACCTGAGGACTTCTGAAATGACTTTACTGCATTTTCCGTATTCCGGCCGAATATACCATCTACTTTGTCATTTAAATAACCCTTAGACTTCAAGATTTGCTGCAATTCACTTACAGCTCCTCCCCTGCTGCCCCTTCTTATCAATGTATTGGATGAAGTCGAACCGCTTGCTGGTATATTATTTGATCCTAGCTTTGCCCAGGTCGCTTTGCCCACTATACCATCGCTCTTTAAACCTGAGGACTTCTGAAATGACTTTACTGCATTTTCCGTATTCCGACCAAATATACCATCTACTTTGTCATTTAAATAACCCTTAGACTTCAAGATTTGCTGCAATTCACTTACAGCTCCTCCCCTGCTGCCCCTTCTTATCAAAACGCCCTGAGAAGTGGAACCGCTTCTTTTAGCATTATCATATGTACTAAGTGCATTATATGTATTCTTACCTACTATACCATCAGGTGATAGACCATGTTGTTTTTGAAATCTTATAACTGCATCCTTTGTAATATTGCCATAATATCCTGTTATCCTATTGTAATTAAAAAGGTTCATCTTCTGCAATTGTTGCTGCAATGTTGCTACTTCATTGCCCCTACTGCCTACTTTTAATAACGGCGCGGCAAATGCTGTATTAGATAAAAGCAACATCGAAGATATACCTAATGATATTACCGTCTTTGCACATTTTTGCTTGTCAAATGAAATCAATTTTCAATCCTCCTTAGCACTACTTTCGTCTACAGTAATACTAGCATAGCAAAAAACTTATTGCAAAGGCCATTAGACAAGCTGTATAGGCATATAAGCATACCTCTATTAATTATTACAGATGTATTACAAATATATTAAAAATCATCTACATTCCTCGTATTTACCATTTTTTACTTAGAATCTGCTGGCATTTACCCTTCTAAAATCTTTACATATACATCTCTCTCCCGTGGACCATCAAACTCACAGAAATATATACCCTGCCACGTCCCTAGCATCAATCTGCCATCCGATATGATAACGCTGCAGTGAGAACCCATAGAGGATGCCTTTACATGTGCATGTGAATTACCCTCCATATGCAAATAATTACCCGATTGAGGATAGGCCTTATCAAGGGCATATAGAATATCCCTGCACACATCAGGATCTGCATTTTCATTTATAGTAATGCCTGCTGTAGTATGGGGACAATATACAAAGGCAATACCCTCCTTTACCTTGCTCTCTAGCAAAGATTGCTCAACTACATGGGTAATATCTACAAATTGGGCAGATTGCACTGTAGAAATATTGTATTTAAAGAATCTTTGTGACATACTAAAACCTCCTATAAATATATTTTTATGCCCTTTCTTTTTTCCTAGCCATAAACACATTTATTATAGATAGTATAGAAAGTAATACAGCAGAAACTATTATAGTTATCATTCCAACACGCATATCATTAGCACTCTCCGAAACCTTGCCGTTTATATATGGCATAACAGCTCCACCTAGTCCACCTATGGCAAATAATATCCCACTTGCTGAACCGGATCCCTTTATTATAGAGCTGGCATTTGCAACGGTAAGGGGATAAATTGATGCCATGAAGATGCCAGTTGCAAATGTAAATCCCATTATCCCATAAGGATTATTTGATAAAACGAATAGGGCAAAGCATATAGCACCGCCAATACTTGAATACATCAACATCCTTTCCTTTGAAACCCTAGAGGATATATAGGCAGTTATGAGCCTTCCTATTATTACTGCTATCCAAAACGCAGACAATGTATTTTGAGACGCAGCATCGCTTATAATACCAGAATCTACAAGATATGTAACCAACCACCCGTTTATACTGTTTTCAGTACCTACATAGAAGAATAAAATACCTAAGAAGATAAAATACCTTATATTAGACAAGAATTCAAATGACGTTTTTTGCTCTTTTCTGTCATCCTTAGGAGATGATATTGACATATTTATAAATATAAAAAGCATTATTGCTGATAAAGCTACTAATGTATATATACCATAGCGCCAACTCATATCCAAATTCACCAAGACACCTATTAAAAATGGTGCTATAAAGGCTCCTATGCCAAAAAACATGTGCAACATATTTAATATGCCTGCATCTCCATCTGTAACGTCACTTATGATTGCATTAATCATACTGTTCATAATACCCCAACCCATACCGGATATAAATGCAAATACATAAAGCATTAATGATGTAGATGTAAATGCAATACCCAAAAATCCACACATAAAAAATATAGCACTTACAATAAGCATAGTTTTTCGTCCTATATAATCGGAGATAATACCTCCAGACATGCTTGACAATAGATTCCCAACTGCTTGTAAGGCTAACAAAGTTCCCCCTTCGTCATATCTTAGCCCGTGCTCCTGAGAAATATACGGCATTATAGCACCCATTATAAGCACCGCCATGCCATTTACGGCGAAAGCATAATAGCTTCCCCATATAGTAAAACGGCTGTATTCCCTTTTCATATCCTATCATGCCTCCTAAATACATCAACATACACAATTATAGCCTGTTTGAATAAGCATAACAACATAAATTTGTAATTTTTATATGCATTTTATACTTATAATATTTGGACATTCCAAGTAATTGTGATAAAATATATATAAATTTAAATATTAAGGGATGGAGGATGTGAAATGAAGTTTAATTTTGAGGGAAACCTCGCAGAATTAAAGAAGGGCATTGATATATTTGCCAAAGAGTTTAATTTCGAAATAGGTGATAATGGATTTCCCGTTGAAGTAGTCAAAACAGCAGAAAATAAACTAGGTGCTTCATTTCAGGATGGAAAGGGAAAAATATTCTATAGGGACAAGATCCATTTCTTTAGGGCTTTAGGGTTATTCCTAGAGGGCATGGAAGGTGCAGAACCATTCGAAATAACTGAAGAACCCCAATTCCATTTAGTAGGGCCTATGCTCGATGTATCCCGTAATGCTGTACTTACAGTGGATAGCATAAAAAAATATATAAATAAACTTGCTGTAATGGGGCTAAACAGTATGATGCTCTATACCGAAGATACCTATGCTGTAGAAGGATATCCGTACTTTGGATATATGAGAGGGCGATATACGTATGAAGAGTTAAAGGCTTGTGATGATTATGCCGATATATTTGGTATTGAGATCATCCCTTGTATACAGACACTGGCCCATCTTACCCAGGCACTTAAATGGGATTATGCTGAAGATATCCGTGATACTGCAGACATACTCCTAGTTGGTGATGAAAAGACATACAAATTTATAGAAGATATGATAACTGCTGCATCTGCACCATTTAGAAGCAAACGCATACACATCGGTATGGATGAGGCCCATAATCTAGGCCTTGGAAAATACCTCGACAACAATGGTTACAGACGTAGATTTGATATCATGAATGGACATTTAAGCAAGGTAGTGGAAATAGCAAACAGGCATGGATTAAAGCCCATGATATGGAGCGACATGTATTTTAGGCTAGGTTCCAAAGCAGGTGAATATTACGATGTAAATGCTAAAATACCTGAAGATGTAATACAATCAGTACCTAATGAAGTACAATTGGTATTCTGGGATTACTATCATCTAAATGAAGAAGACTATTCAACATATTTAAAAATGCATAAAAAATTTCATAATGATATATTGTTTGCAGGTGGCTTATGGACCTGGAATGGCATCATGCCCCATCATGATATGATGTTAGTATCAACCAATGCTGCTTTAAATGCCTGCAAAAAAGAAGGCATAAATGAAGTCATAGCCACCATGTGGGGTGACAACGGCGCTGAAACTAACCTATTTACTGGTCTTTTGGGATTACAGCTATACGCTGAACATGCATACAACAAAAAAGTTGATATGAATAGACTTAAGGATAGATTCCACTTTACTACTGGTATACATTATGAATCATTTGATGAGCTCAAGGCATTTGATGTCATACCTGGTGTCAGCGACACCCAACTTGTAAATCCATCTAAATATCTATTATGGCAGGATATTCTAATGGGTCTATTTGATAAGCATGTGGAAAAAATAGAAGGCCTTGATAAATACTATGACACCATAGCAGAAAGGATGGACTGCTATAGAAATGCCTATGGCGAGTGGAATTTTCTATTTGATATGCCCTATCACCTGGCAAAAGTACTTGCTATAAAAGCACACCTAGGCTGCGATATTAAGACGTTATATGATGAAAATGATAAAGAGGAATTAAGGCATATTGCAGAAGAAGTCCTTCCTGAGTTGTACAAAAGGGTAGATAATTTGCGCATATCCCATAGAGATCAATGGATGACAACCAACAAGCCCTTTGGCTGGGAAGTGCTTGATATAAGGTATGGTGGCGTTTTAGCTCGTATCGATACAGCTAAAAGCCGTATACTCGATTATGTAGAAGGTACAATAGAAAACATTCCCGAGTTGGAAGAGAAAAGGTTGTTTTTTGACGGCAGGCAGGAGGCGGGAGATAAAAAACTTGTCCACTGCAATCAATATACCCGAATCTCTACTGCAAGCCCATTATGATCTAAACAGCACTAAAAAATGGCCTTGTAAAAAATATTTATCGCAAGGCCATTTTATTATCAAATGTTTTCAATGCATATCTGAGACCAAACTTCAAATTGATCCTTTTCTCCCAGTAACTCATCCCTGGTCATCCACTTTCCCTTAAGATTTTCAACTTCCCTTACCCTTACATCTCCCGAAGATATATGCGCCAAATATACCATTCCATAATGCACCCTATCTACAGCTGTGGCATTTGAACATATGGTACCGATTAGCTTTATATCATCTATTTTCCCGTCTATATATACTTCCTCATACATCTCCCGCCTTAAAGCCTTCTGTATAAAATCGGTATTATCGTTATAGTCTATCTTTTCCATATGTCCACCTATCCCGAGTGAATACCTACCCACCAGCCTAGCATCACCTTTGAGCCTTTGGGTAACAAAGTATTTACTATTCTTTTCAATCATACAATAGGGTATAATCTGCCTATAACCCTCATCTAGTTCTGCCTTATAGCGAAGTATAAAAGTCCCATTGCTACCGATTAATTTTTCGTATACATCGGCAGGATATGATTTGAACTTTTTATCCATTTCCTTTATATATGCATTCTCTACTGCATATACCTTTACATCACCATACTTTTTTTGCAATTCCTGCTGATTCATAAACTACCTGCCTTTCCAATAATTTAACAAACCTCTCCTTCATATGTTGTCGTTACATCATGGATCTATTTATATAAAATTGTACATTTTCAAACAAATATTATTTAGCATTTCTTAGTGTGTGTTTTTCTAGGCTGTATAAAAATCTCCTTTTGCTCTAAATTATCATAAAAACTTCATAAGTCTCCTAAGTTTGTAAATAGGCGTTTTATATGGGGGATATTTCTGCGCTATATCAAAAACATAGTGATTCTTTAATACACTCTTCATATTGGAAAATATATCAAAAGAGGCCTTCCCATGATATTTTCCCACGCCACTCATACCCACACCGCCAAAAGGCAGCCACTTTGTAGTCATATGGATTATGGTGTCATTTATGCATACACCACCGGATGATGTATGCTCAAGTACAAATCTTTGCTTTTCCTTGTCTTTTGAAAAAAAGTATAATGCCAACGGTTTCTCCCTACTATTTACCATATCTATGGCCTGATTTAAGCCAGTATACTCTATAACCGGCAAAATTGGTCCAAATATCTCATCCTGCATCACAGGATCGTCCAATGATATATCGTCAATTATTGTAGGTGATATATATAGCTTTTCCCGATTTAATCTCCCGCCTGCTACAATATTACCATCCTGTAACAACAATGCCAATCTGTCAAAATGGCGATGGTTTATTATTCTGCAATAATCCGTGCTATCTATTGGATCATTACCATAAAACTGTATCAAAGTTTTTTTTATGGATTCAACAAGCTGCGATTTAACTTCCCTGTCAACTAGCAGATAATCGGGTGCTACACAAGTCTGTCCCGCATTTAAAAATTTACCCCATGCAATACGTTTAGCAGCATATTCAATATTTATATCCTTATCAACTATACAAGGACTTTTCCCTCCCAATTCCAATGTAACCGGAGTGAGATTTTCAGCTGCCGCTTGCATTACAATCTTCCCAACATTCGTACCACCTGTATAGAATATATAATCAAAACGCTGTTTAAGGAGCTGCTGAGCTACTTTGGCATCCCCTTCTATGGCATATACATATCTATTATTGAAGTTTTTATTTATAAGATTTGCCATGACTTTAGAAGTATTTGGCGATAACTCCGACGGCTTTAAAATAGCACAGTTTCCCGCTGCCATAGCTCCTATCAATGGACTTATAAGGAGCTGTACCGGATAATTCCAAGGGCTTATAATAAGAGCTACTCCATATGGTTCGGGCAAGATATAACTCTTTGCACCAAAGTATGCCTTTGGAGTCTTTACTTTTTTAGGCATGGCATATTTTTCTAAGTTTTTTATTGTATGCTCAATCTCCCCAAGCACAAATCCCACTTCTGTCATATAACCTTCTTCATGAGATTTGTGTAAATCGAATTTTAATGCATCTAATATTTCTTCCTCATTTCGCTCTATAATCTCTTTGAGTTTTATGAGCTGCTCCCGCCTAAAATCCAAATCAAGTGTGACGCCGCTATTAAAATACTCCCTTTGATTGGATAAAATAATATCAAGCATATTATTGCCTCCCCATAGGCTTTCTAATATTCAATAACTATATTCCATTATACATCAATAAAGAATATATATCCATATTATGAACCTATTAGTATGAAAAATCACGAAATAATAAACTCTCATAGGAAATTCATGAAAATTTCGGGCATAGAACATCTTTAGGACATCTTATTCACTTTATAGTCATATTGATTAAAATCTTTAGGTATTATATCATATATTTAAAGGGAGATGAAAATATGTAAATGATAGAAAGTTCAATAAAATATAAGGAGGATTGATTTTCATCGATACCGATTCTGAACTGCCCCATAATAATGTGGGCATTGTATTTAAAGACAAAAAAGATGCCGTTAGAGATGAACTTATACCATATACAAAGGCTATACATGCTGATATATGTATAAATGATTCTTCTAATAAATCAATAGTTATAGGATATATGAATGGTCATTTTTTTAACTTATCACTATTTTGTTTGCACAAAAGATCAAAACAGATAATAGTACTTTTAAGGGCTTATAATGAAGAAACTTTTGATATCTGCCGCAATCTATGCAAAGAAACCAATTGTTTTAAAGGAAATGGGCAAAATATTTTTCATCTTGACAGATTTTATATAAAACCTGAATACAGAGGAATGGGCATAGGAACTTCTGCATATATAGAATTTTATAATATGCTTCCCCTCTATTTACATCAAAAGATTCGATATATTGGGTTGTTCCCTGATCCTATTACCAATGATCTAAATTTTGATTCCATGTATGATATGCCAAAATCAAAGCGAGATCTAACTATACAAAAGTTGAAGCAATTTTATTCCTCTTTGGGTTTTAAGGAAATGAAGATAAAGACTGAGTATATGTATACGGATTGCTATAATACTTCATACAATAGACCTTTTGCAGATTGGGATAGTGTAAATACACACTAATCGTATATTAAAGGGCAAATAACGGGATTGTCTAAGAAATTAATCCCGTTATTTGCCCTTTAAACAGCCTAACCATAATTTCAAGTAAAATAATCCTTCCGACTTTAGGAAATTATCTCCCCTTGATTATTTATAACTATTTCCTGATAAGGCACTATAGTACCCGATTGTAGCATTGCAAATCTTACTGCATTTATAATACCACCACAGCATGGTACCTCCATTCTAGCAACAGTAATACTATTTACATCATTTTTACTAAGTATCTCAGTTAGCTTTTCCTTATAATATTCATTATCATCTAATTTAGGACAGCCTATGAGAGTTATACGATCTTTTATAAACTTTCTATGAAAGTCACCATATGCATATGCTGTGCAATCTGCAGCTATGAGTAGATCGGCACCTTTTAAATACGGCGCTTTCGGATTTATCAAGCTTATCTGTACTGGCCACTGCATAAGTTCTGATTTAATGCCTTCCACCTGTTCTTTGGTAGATTCTCCATGCTCCCCTCTCTTATCCTCTACTGACTGCTCATCATATGGCTTGCTCTCACGCTGAATTATGGATATAGCTCCGGTAGGACATTCTGGCAAACAATCACCTAAGCCATCACAATATTCATCTCCCATGAGTCTAGCCTTCCCGTCTATTATATCTATGGCTCCCTCATGACAGGCCTGTGCACATATTCCGCATCCATTGCATTTTTCTTCGTCTATATTCACTATCTTTCTTATCAATTCTATTCACCCTTTCTTAAGTCCTTGAATCAATTATATTAAAATCCTTTTAATAAATCTGTATCATTTGTTACCAAATATATTGCTCCAAACATGGCAAAAGGGCTTGCCATCTTTGACAAGCCCTTTTACTTTATAGGAGTATCTCATCTATCCTTTGAAGTTCCTCTTTTGAAAACTCTAAATTATTCAATGCAGCAACATTTTCTTCTATTTGATTAACCTTACTAGCACCTATTAAAGCCGAAGTCACTCTTCCGCCCCTCAGCACCCACGCAAGGGCCATTTGTGCAAGGGATTGACCACGCTCTTTAGCTATTTTGTTTAACAGTTCTACCTTTTTCAGCTTCTCTTCTGTAATATCGCCCTTTTTAAGTGCACCTGTAGATTTGGCTGCTCTGGAATCAGCTGGAATACCCGATAGGTATTTATTGGTTAAAAGCCCTTGTGCAAGTGGACAAAATGCAATGCTGCCTATGCCCTCTTCTGTTAATACATCGAGCAAATCATCTTCAATCCATCTGTTAAACATGGAATAGCTAGGCTGATGAATGATAAAAGGCGTACCCAATTGTTTGAATATGCGTATAGCCTCCCTAGTTTGCTCAGCAGTATAGGAGGATATACCAACATACAAAGCCTTACCCTGCCTTACTGCAGAATCTAGAGCCCCTACAGTTTCCTCCATAGGTGTATCTGGATCTGGCCTGTGGGAATAAAATATATCCACATATTCAAGTCCCATTCGCCTTAGACTCTGATCCAAACTGGCCAATAAATATTTTCTAGAGCCCCATTCACCATAAGGCCCTGGCCACATCCTGTAACCCGCTTTTGTAGAGATTATCATTTCATCCCGATAGCTTGCGAGATCCATCTTTAGTATTTTTCCAAAGTTCTCCTCTGCTGAACCTGGAGGTGGTCCATAGTTGTTAGCTAGATCAAAATGGGTTATTCCTAGATCAAAAGCCCTCCTTACCATGGCACGGCTATTTTCGAATACGTCAACACCGCCAAAATTATGCCAAAAACCTAAAGAGATGGCAGGCAACATAAGACCGCTTTTACCACATCTGTTGTATTTCATGCCCTTATAGCGATTTTGATTTGGATAATACATTATAATATACCCTCCCACTTTATATTTCTACACCAAATGCCTTATTATATCCTCCCTGTCACCATAGATTAGATCAATTACCGGTATCTCGATCATTGTATATGCACCAGGCTTTTGCCTTGTAGTGGCCCTAGCTGCACATACCAATACTTGACCTGTAAGGGCAGGATTATTTATATTCATTTTAAACTCAAAACGCTGATTTTGTACTGTACCTGATACGCCCTTGCGCTCCATCAACACACCATGTCCCATATCAATTAGTGAGTCTACATCATCAACCTGCGTTACTATGGTTTCATCATTTATAAAATATGGATCGCTTTTTATAGATTCTTCCACTTCTTTAAAATCAGCACCTTCTTCCAATTCTACGTATACTGCCCTACGATGTACCCCATATCCAATGGGGATTGTCATAGATAGTGCAGACCTTACTCCCTTTTTATCTTTCACTGCTACGGTATGACCCATACTCATACCAGGCCCAAAATTGGTATATGTTATACCTTTAGGTGCCAATGCCTTCATAAGTGTCCTTATTATTGAATCACTACCTGGATCCCAACCAGCAGATACTATAGACACTGCATTATTTTCGTTCGCTACCTTATCTAGCGCATTTTTTACATCCCATATATTACTATGTATATCATAGCTATCTACCGTATTGATGCCCTTAGATAATAGATCCTTTGCCACATCTGGAATTGATCTAGTTGGCAAGCCCAATATGGCAACATCTACATCTCCTAGAGATTCTATAGAATCTACCACCTTTACCCCTTCAAGTTCTTTAGGCAGAGACTTTTGTATTGAAGATGCCCTTCTAACTAGCCCAACAAGTTCCATATCAGGAGCCTCGAGTACTGCCTTTAATGCCATCCTCCCTACATTTCCATATCCCACTACTGCCACTTTTATTTTTTCCATTGCTTACTCATCCTTTCTCAAAAACCAACAGCTGCTTATATTTATATTTTAACAAAATCACGACAAAATAGTAACATTTTTTTGGAGCTTTTCTAAATTTAATTATCCATTTCCAACTTATATGCATATTATATATTAAAATATATAATTTAGGAGGTAGAAATAATGTGGTATGGAGGAGCTCCATGCAATATGGCAATAGCATATATCCAGGGAGGCCCTTTGGCACCTAATATCACCGGAACAGTTGTATTTAAAGATGTTCCTGGTGGAACCAATGTTTGTGCTAGTATATATGGTCTACCGTCCTACAGACCAGGTATTGATGGCAAACCCCAAATAGGTCCCCATGGATTTCACATACATGAAAATAGAGATTGCAGTGTAGGAGATCCAACAAATCCTTTCACTGCTGCAGGTGAACACTGGAATCCTACCGCGCAGCCCCATGGAAACCATGCAGGTGATTTCCCTGTGCTCTTTTCTAACAACGGTTTTACAGGGATGTGTTTTTTTACTAATAGATTCAAAGTACAAGATATTATAGGAAAATCTGTAATAATACATGAAAGTCCCGATGACTATAGAACTCAGCCAGCAGGCAATTCTGGAAAACGCCTAGCATGCGGTATAATAATCCCTTACTATTAAAATTATATGGGAGCAAAATGTCTTAACTAAAAAAATTTTGCTCCCATATATAAGTACTTTTACCTTAAAATCATCTAATCATATTCATACAACATATTTTTTACCATTTGCCTATTATAGTCCTTTTCTATTATTATACTATATATGTAATGGCAATACAAATTGTGTAAAATATGAATATGGTGTAAAAACTTATATATATTTTTGTCAAAACTTACAGTTATGTATTAAAAATATATATAAGCAAAATTCCATATTTTTTTACCACAATTAAGTTTTATTTGTTATAATATTGGTTATATATTTTGTATATTGCTATTTTCATAACATCTATTGTTTCAATATAGAAAGGAGGAGTTTTATGGAGACACTGACCTTTGATAATGGATTGCATCTTCCTTACAATAAGGAACTTTCAAACTCCAAACCCATTGTGGAAATTCTACCTGGAGAAAACGTTGTTTTTTTGTTAAAGCAACATCTAGGCGCACCTTGTGAACCCATTGTAAAAAAGGGTGACAGGGTATTGGTAGGTCAAAAAATAGCTGATGCTGAGGCAGTAGTATGTGCACCTATTCACTCTAGCGTATCTGGCACAGTAACAGATATAACAGAAATAAAGTATGCACGGGGAGAAATGATTCCGGCTATAATAGTAAAGAACGATGATAAATATGAAAAGGCTGAACCTTCATGGAATATCCAAAATTATCAGCTATTATCCCGGGATGAGATAATAGATATTATTCACCAAGCAGGAATAATAGGTATGGGAGGTGCTGCATTCCCTACCCATTTAAAATTAAATCCCCCAGCCGATAAAAAAGTAGACTGTATAATCTTAAATGGATGTGAGTGTGAGCCTTATGTCACATGTGATCACAGGCTTATGCTTGAGGAACCTGAAAAAATAATAAAGGGACTTAATGTAATTTTGCATATGTTTCCTGAGGCAAAAGGCTATATAGCTATTGAGGATAATAAAAAGGATGCTATTTTAGCCATGCAGGAAGCTATCAAAAAGGCGGGAGAATCCAGTAGTATAGAAATTAAAGTGGTAAAGACTAAGTATCCACAAGGCTCTGAAAAGCAGCTTATTTATGCCCTTACCAACAGAAAAGTACCTACTGGTAAATTGCCTGCAGATGTAGGATGTATTGTACAAAATGTAGGCACATCGGCTGCCATATATGATGCAATATTTGAGGGGCGACCCCTCATCTCAAGGATAGTAACTATCACAGGCAAATCAATTAAAAATCCGCAAAATTTCAGGGTATTTGTGGGGACACCTTTTCAGCGATTGGTAGATGCTGCAGGTGGCTTTATAGATCAGCCTGTAAAAATTATAAGCGGAGGCCCCATGATGGGCGTTACAATGCCTAACACTACCATGCCCATAACTAAAGCTACAACTGGCATCTTGTTCTTAACAAAACGTGAAACTGTCATGCCCGAAGAATCAAGTTGCATAAGATGTGGTAAATGTGTACAGGCATGCCCTATGAATTTGCTTCCAAACTATCTAAATAAATTTGGAAAGCAAGACAATATGAAAATGTTCCAAAAATTTCAAGGAACTAGTTGTATAGAATGTGGTTGCTGCACATATGTATGTCCAGCATATCAAAGAATAGTAAATAGAATTAGAAATTCAAAACAAACAATTAGAAATAATAAGTAACACCAAAGGGGTGATTTAATGTCTAGCAAAAAATATATAGAAAGTTCCTCACCTCATATACATGCAGATATATCTACGAAAATTATAATGAAGGATGTAATCATTGCCTTAATGCCAGCTCTATTTGCAAGCATCTATTTCTTTGGTATAAGGGCTCTTATAATAACCCTATTATCCGTTGTAGCATGTGTATTAGGTGAAATGATATGGCAAAAACTTTTTCATAAGCAATCAACTATAAATGACCTAAGTACTGTCGTGACTGGTATTTTATTAGCTTTTTGCCTCCCACCTACAGTTCCCTATTATATACCGATAATAGGTGGATTTTTTGCCATAATAATAGTTAAACAGGTATTTGGCGGCATAGGTAGAAACTTTTTAAATCCGGCTCTTGCAGCTCGGGCTTTTTTAATGGCCACATGGCCTGCTAGTATGGCAAAATGGACATTGGATGGAGTATCTGCAGCCACGCCGCTAGAAACAATAAAAAATATATCAGTAGGTCTACCACAAATAAAGAATGTTTTCTTAGGACATACAGGGGGTTCCATAGGCGAAACATCCTGTTTAGCACTTATTATAGGTGGTATATATTTATTATATAAAGGCGTTATTACCTGGAAGATACCTGCAACTTATATAGGTACAGTTTTTATTCTTTCCTTTTTATTTGGTAATGACGCCTTCTCGATTAACTACGCCTTATATCAAATATTCTCCGGTGGGCTATTTTTAGGTGCCATATACATGGCTACTGACTATACTACTTCTCCTGTGACACCAAAAGGGCAATATATAATGGGCATAGGTTGTGGCATATTAACATGGATACTTAGATCAGTGGCACAAACACCTGAAGGGGTTGCATATTCAATACTCATAATGAATATGTTTGTTCCAATGATTGAACGGCACACCATTCCGAAGGTATTTGGGGAGGTGGAGTAAATGAAGACAAATACAAAATGGAGTATTATACTAATATTGGTTATAGTAGCTTGTAGCGTTGTTACTGGCATAGTGTATAATTCATTGAGTGATAAAATAGTAGAAAATGCTCCAAAAGATGACAATAAGGATATTTTAGATATAGCAAGCCTTATCCCTGATGCAGATTCTTTGAAGCCTTTGGATATACAAGGCGGAGACGAAGCTGTAAAGGAAGTCAATGAAGCATATGCTGGAGATGAACTTAAAGGCTATCTCATTAAAACTGATTCTAAAGGGGCATATAGCACCCTCTCCATCGCAACTGCGATAACCATTGATGGAAAGATATCCGGTATAACAATCCTTTCACAAAAGGAAACGGAAGGATTGGGAGATGGTATAGTAAAAGAAGATTTTACAAACAGGTTTAAGGAAAAAGATACCCAAAATGAATTAAAGGTTGTTAAAGAAGAACCAAAAAATGGCGATGAAATACAGGCTCTGTCAAGTGCTACCATAAGCTCTCAGGGGGTAGTTGATGGTGTTAACGCTGCTATTAACTATTATAACGCACACATCAAAGGAGGTGAATAAGCATGGCCAGACCTAATACTAAAAAAACAAATATTGCCCTTATTGCTGCTGTCTGTACTGCACTAGCGGCTACTACAAATATAAAAACTGGCTTTGCAGTGGGAATAGCAACTTCTATTGTGCTTATTTTAACAAATATCCTAATGGGTATATTAAAAAATAAGGCACCAAACAACATGCTTATACTCTTTTATATAGTTTTTTCAGCGTTTTTTGTAAGCATTACCCATTTTATATTTCAAGCTTATTTACCTGAAATTAGCAATCAATTAGGTATCTATATACCAATTACCTTTATAGTATGCCTTTTAATTCAGCTAGTTCAGGGTGGCACAGACTATTCTATAGGTAATTCCATACAGATCAGCATAGAGTTTATATTGTTAATGGTTGTTATAGGTGCATTAAGGGAATGGTTAGGAATTGTGATCCCTTCTATGGCTCTTGCTCCTGGTGCTCTGATAACACTTGGCTTTGTGCTGGCAGTTATATCTGCTATCTATAAAAGTAAGAAAACAGCTTAGAAATTCTTAATTAGAAAGTGGTGATATTGTGAATATTGTATCTATAATAGTAGCTGCTACCCTATCTGAAAATTATGTACTATCAAGACTATTGGGTATATATCCTGTAATTGATAATAATTCCAATAAAAAATCTGAGATATTATGGAATGGCATAATACTGACCATGGCTATGCTTATTTTATCAAGCCTTAGTTATGCCACATATACTTGGATTTTAGAACGTTTTGATGTATCATATTTGGCTATTATTGTCTTTGCTCTGCTTTTATTTCTAACGTCTCATTTAGTTGTTATGGCTTTTGATAAAACAAAGGCTAGACATGGTAGAATGAACATTGATAGCATAATAGGCAATTCAGCTGTATTAGGTGTTGTACTCGTAAATGTTCCACAAGTTGATTCTTTTGTTTCTTTAATTGTAAGTGCATTGGCTGCAGGTGTAGGTTATACACTGGTTTCCATACTGTTGTCAGATGTAAACAACAGGATTGATGATACCGATATACCTGCTAGCTTCCGTGGTTTTCCCATACAGCTTATTACATTGGGACTTATGGCCTATGCTTTTTGGGGATTCCATGGTATTTTGCATTAAGTCTTTTTAAATATTATTATGTTAGTGTAAAGTTACCGTAGGGAATTAGAGTAATAAATTACCATAAGAATTGAAAAGAAGATGACATCCTGTTAATATATTATTCACTATAATAAACAACTAACGAAAGGATGACA